>JAUVNZ010000026.1 GCA_030599435.1 Gammaproteobacteria bacterium
GAGTTGTGTTGGCATTCAAGTCAGCACGCAGGGAGATGGGCTGTAAGAGCATACGCTCATGATGGATGGCCTCCAACAAGGAGATTTCACCATCGCTCAAAGGATGTTTGCGGCGAGTTTCGCTGAACCGTTTCAGTAGAACACCATCATCGGCGTCGAGAAAGATAATCTCGCATTCCAGCCCTGTTTCTTTCAGGGCGCTGAGAATATCAGGAAAGCAATCCAGATCTAGCGCCGGGTTACGGGCATCTATCCCCACCGCGGCCAGCTTGCCAATACCGCCAGGCAAAGCCTGCATTTTATTGGCAAAATCGGGCAACAAACCCACGGGTAAATTATCAATGCAATAATAACCCTGGTCTTCGAGCACATGTAACGCCGTAGATTTTCCTGAACCGGAGACACCGCTAATCACAACCAGCTTCATGTCTGCACATGATTCTGAAGAGGATAAATCTTCCCGTAATCGGTTTCGTCGCTCAGTCATTTTTTGTCTGGGTTCTGTTGCTGCTTACTTTGTTGATGGAGAATTTGTTGTTGCCGGTTTATAAATGCATCCGACGCATTGTATCCCTTTCTCAATAAAATGTGATGTCTTACTGCAGCTTCCACTAGCACAGCAAGATTTCGGCCAGAGGCAACAGGCAAGGTCACCACCGGAATCTCTATATCCAGTATATGTTTCTTGCCATAACACCCTTTTAATCGGTCGACCTGCTGTATTTTTTCAGGTGCCATACGTTCAAGATGGACAATCAAATGCAAATCTTTTCTGTCTTTTATAACGCCATCGCCATACATGGCACGAATATCCAGAATACCCAGACCGCGCACCTCAAGAAAGTCGCGTAAGGCATCGGGGCAGATTCCACATACTGTATCTGATCCTTCCTGCGAAAATTCTATTGCGTCATCCGCTATAAGACAATGACTGCGGGTAATAAGCTCTAAAGCCAGCTCACTTTTTCCAACACCGCTATCACCAGTCAGCAATACACCCAACCCATGGACGTCCAGAAAAACTCCATGGATAACGGTTTTTTCTGACTGTTCAGGAAGAGATTGGATTTTCCGCGCCATGCTAGCTATCGCTCAGATATTTGAAAAAACCATTTGTGTAGAACTAATCATTGTGGAGCTAATTATTAAGAAATGTATCGTTGAGGAACGTGAGTTGAATCTGGTAGTGCTACCTTCAGTGAAGGCCAATGTCAGTGAAGACCAAAGTTAGATATAGACTAGTGCGTTTGATCCCAATGAACAAGGAGATCGTAGAGGGTTTTATTGTCTTGCGCCGCTAATAATTTTTCACGTAATTCTGAATTTTTAAACATCTGTGCCAATCGAGCCAGTAATTGCAGATGTTCTTCATTGGTATTTTCAGGGACTAAAACAGCAAAAATCAGCTTAACGGACTTATCGTCCAGGGCATCGCAGTCTATGCCATCGCTCAATTGTACGAAGGCGCCAATGGTTTTAGAACTTTCTTTTACTCGCCCGTGCGGGATAGCAATTCCATGACCTATAGCCGTAGTACCTAGTCGCTCACGGGCAATCAAGCTGTCAAAAATGTCATTTGCACCCATGGATACATCGGCATTTGAAGCAATCACATCGCTGATAGTTTCGAAGGCACGCTTTTTACTTTTGGCGTGAACGTTAGAGACCACACGGTCGGGGGAAATGATGTCGGCGAGATGCATAAAATTATGTTGCGATCAGTAGTGGAATTAATAGTTGAATCAATCAGATTTTCAATTAATAGGTGCTCATCTTACTACGATAGGCACGTGCGTTTCATGTAAAAAATTAATGTCGACATAAATTATAACTGGCAAAAGCCATTACGAGAACGGGTAACCCGTAATGGCTTAAAGCCAGGCTACCCTTCAGCGGCAGATTTAATGGCCACTGATTCGGCTCGATGATGGTCTTTTAGTTTTTCCTTATGTTTCTTTACCTGCCTATCAAGCTTATCCACGAGGGCATCAATGGCTGCATACATATCTTCATTTTCCGCATCCGCAAATACGGTTGCACCATTAATGTTAATAGTAGCCTCTGCTTTTTGGCGTTGTTTTTCTACGCTGAGCACGACATGGATATTTGTCACCTGGTCAGAGTGTCGCTCTAACTTTTCAAGTTTGCTGGTGACGTAATCGTGTAACGATGTTGTGACTTCAACGTGTTGGCCGGTAACACTAATTTGCATAATAGCCTCCTTTGGCTGTGTGGCCATCCAAAACGCATGTCAGTTTCTTAGTTAGCATAAATTCTATTTGCATAAATAAAATGCGCTAAACAAAACGCTTGCGTTCGTTGGATGGAGAGATTGACATGGCTTCACGATATTTTGCTACCGTACGCCGTGCCACATTTATACCTTGCTCTGCCAATAACGTGGCGAGCTTATTATCACTTAAAGGTTTATTCGGAATTTCTGCAGCAATCAGCTTTTTCAAAATAGCTCGTATTGCGGTGGCTGAACATTCACCACCCGTAGCTGTACTTACATGACTTGAAAAAAAGAATTTCAGTTCAAATATGCCTCGCGGTGTATGCATATACTTTTTAGTGGTAACACGTGAGATGGTGGACTCGTGCATGTCCACTGCTTCAGCAATATCATGCATCACCATGGGTTTCATGGCTTCTTCACCATACTCAAAAAAACCTCTTTGACGCGCCACAATACTGGATGAAACTTTTAATAAGGTTTCATTCCGGCTTTTAAGACTTTTAATAAACCAACGTGCTTCCTGCAAACTATTTTTAAGGAATGCTGCATCTTTAGTAGTATTTCGGTGCGCTAACTTGGCGTAAAGACTGTTAATACCAATATTGGGGGTAATGTCCGGGTTAAGATCAACGCGCCATTTCCCTTTAATTTTTTTTACGAAAATATCCGGAATGATGTATTCAGGCTGGTCACCCGTAATATGCCCGCCTGGCCGAGGATTAAGCCCCTGTATGAGTTGCACGGCTTGTTGCATCTCATCTTCAGTTAATTTCATGCGGCGCGTAATTGTTTGATATTCACGCTTAGCCAGTAAATCGAAATGATCTTTAATAATTTGTTGTACTTCATCTAACCAGGGTGTTTCATCATCATAATACCGTAATTGAACAAGCATACTTTCCCGTAAATCTCGTGCCGCAATGCCTGGCGGATCAAAATCCTGAATGCGAAACAAAACTGCTTCAACTTCATCCAGTTCAATCTCATCGGTATCAGATAGTGACTGATGGAGTTCTTCCATCGATGTGGCAAGATAACCGTCATCATTAATGGCATCGATAATAGTAGTAGCTATAGCTCTGTCGGTATCGCTTATGGTGGAAAGATTAAGTTGCCATAACAGGTGGTCTTGCAAACTTTCGCCACCATTTGCCTGCTCAAAACCTACAACGTCATTATCGCTGCTTCGTTGTGTCGGAGTATTAGTATCGTAAGTATCATCCCAGTCGCTATCTGTTGGTAAGTCTTTGGGAATACCCTGTTCCTGTGCATCTGTTGCACGGTCAGCATTTTCGTCTGAATTGTCATCTACTGTTACCGAATCTGTTCGTTCCCCACTTGAGTCATCCCTGCGATCGCTCGCTGTATCCGTATTGCCATCTTCGGCAATTTCAAGCATAGGATTAGTTTCAAGCGCTTCCTGAATTTCTGTTTGGAGTTCTAAGGTTGAAAGCTGTAACAGACGAATAGCCTGTTGCAACTGCGGGGTCATGGTCAGATGCTGACCTAGTTTAAGCTGTAGAGATTGCTTCATTGACTGTCTAAAAAATACCTTGTGCTCATTATTATAGTACTTCAAACATGACTCTGCTGAGCCATTTAAAATTAAAAAAACAAGATCTAAAGGCGGAAGTCCTTTCCTAGGTAAACGTCCCGAACATGGGAATCTTTAAGTATATCGTCAGGTAATCCCTGAGCAATAACCTCCCCATCATTCATGATATAGGCGCGTCCACAAATCCCTAATGTTTCCCTAACGTTATGGTCGGTTATTAAGACACCGATATCTCGTTCCGTTAAGTGGTTGATAATTCGTTGTATGTCCAGCACTGAGATAGGATCAACGCCCGCAAAAGGTTCATCCAGCAGGACAAATTTTGGCTCCGTTGTTAATGCCCTGGCTATCTCCACACGTCGCCTCTCGCCCCCTGAAAGGCTCATACCCAGAGAATCGCGAATATGGCCGATGTGCAACTCTTCTAGCAGCTCCTCAAGCCTGGCCTGTTGCTGCTGAGGATCAAGATCAGCACGTGTTTGTAAAATAGATCGCAGGTTATCCGCAACCGTCAACTTACGAAATACAGAGGCTTCCTGAGGCAAATACCCTATGCCCATTTTGGCTCTTATGTGTAATGGGTGAGGGGTAATATCCTGCCCATCCAGCTCAATACGCCCCTGTTCACAATCAATAAGGCCAACAATCATGTAAAAACTGGTGGTTTTACCTGCTCCATTAGGGCCCAACAATCCAACGACTTCACCGCTACCAATCTTTAACGAAACTTTTTTTACAACCTGACGCCCCTGGTAAGACTTGGCGAGATCAGTGACAACAAGATTACTCATAGTATGCCCTGTTATTGTTTTTCTAAAGATTGGGGTTGTAAAGGAGGTTGTGAAGCCTGAGGTTTTGAAGACTTGGGCTGCAATGTTATCTCTACCCGTTGCGCGCCAGTTTCTGAACTACCTGGTTCTCCTGTAGCAATAACTTTTTCCTGCTCAACATCATACTGGATACGGTCGCCGCTAAAACGATTTCCCCCTTGCCAAAGCTCTGCGTTGCCCAACATCAGTAAACGTTTACTCTCGGTATCATATTCCATACGTTGACTCACACCGCGGATGTCTTCATGTCCCTGCTGTTGCTGTCTGTAGTTAACGGGATCGCCTTCCACTATAACGCGCTGCAGCTGGCCTTGTTTTGTGTACACCGTAACCGTATTTGCTTTAACCTCAATACCGCCCTGCTTAAGTACAACGTGTCCAGTATAAATGCTTGTTTGTTTATTTTTGTCAAGCACAGCCTGGTCTGCCTCTATGCTAATAGGCTGCTGCGTATCTTTTGAACTGGCAATGACCAATGGCGCCCATAATATACTGCAGGTGACTAAAAATAATGCTTTTCGACTAAAGAGCATATTCACCTCTCACTCTCGATAAAAGCTCAACTCGTCCATCATTGAAATAAGCTCGAAAACCATTCGACTGAAGCTTGTGTTCGCCACTGGTGATAGTAATTAGTTGATCTGTTTCCGCATAAGACTCATCAGGTCGAATAAGTATTTCATCAGTAACTATTTTCCATTCTGAATCATCCATAGGTAATTGTTTACGAATTATAGTGACCTTGCCTTGTAACGTAATTTCTTTACTACCATTTCTAGTGGCTCCACGCTCAGCCGATATAACCCATTGCGATTTATCAGGACGGTGAAAAATAAATTGGGGAGAAGTGAATTCGCTATGATCGTCAAAGGAAAAATGCGCCATATAACTTGCGCTAAGCTCATGACGCGGCTTGCCATTTTCACCCATTATGTAAGTTGTAAAATCTTCCATATAAGCATCAGGCACAGAATTATCTGTTGCTATAAACCGTGATTTTTTTGGTGCCTGTTCTGAAAGCAGCCACACACTGATTCCAGCGACTGCTGCAACAACAATTGGGGTAACCCATTTTGGAACCATAATATCTGCGGTGCGTGATGAATGAATTTAGCTAAGTGTATTCAGCTAATCGATAGCAAACGTTCGACAACCTAAACAAGATACTGCTGCATTTCAGTTTTCAACGAGCCTCGCGCTTCCATGATGAGCTCGCAAACATCCCGTGCAGCGCCCTGGCCGCCACCATGTGCTGTTTGCCAATGAGAATGTTTGATGACCAGCTCATGCGCATCGGCTACCGCAACGGCCAGGCCAACACGCAACATAATAGGAAGATCGACAACATCATCACCGACATAGGCTACTTCATCTGGTTTTACATTCAGCTTGCTAATAAGCTCCTCAAAGGCCGGAAGCTTTTCCAGTTTGCCCTGATAAACATGTTCAATGCCCAAATTAGCCATGCGATGTTCCACTACTTTTGAAGTACGCCCAGTAATAATTCCCACTTCCACGCCACTCTTTTTCAACATTTTCATGCCATGACCATCACGCGAATGAAAAGCCTTATATTCCTGCCCATCATCACCGAAAAATAAACGCCCATCAGTCAGCACACCGTCCACGTCAAAAATAATGAGTTTAATTTTGGCTGCTTTTTCAAGAATATCCTGCATAATAATTCCGATTAACTGTAATTTAATACTGAATAAAAGTTGTAGCTAAACGTGGCTAAACGCAGCTATACGACACCAGCATGCAATAGATCTTGAATGTTCATGGCGCCAACAGGCTTGTTGCTATCATCCACGACAATTAGCGAGCTAATCTTGAACTCTTCCATCATGCGCAAGGTTTCCACAGCAAGCTGCCGAGGTTGTGCCGTTTTACAATCACGTGTCATTACATCCGATATGTTTGTTTCATGAACATTCACCGCACCATGATCCAGCACACGACGTAAATCACCATCGGTGAAAATGCCTGCCATTTTTCCATTAACGTCAACGATGGCCGTCATACCCAAACCTTTTTTGGTCATTTCTAACAACGCATCACTTAAGGAAACTGACTCAGAAACAACTGGGATAGTATCGCCAGTGTGCATGATGTCATCAATATGCAGCAATAGACGTCTACCCAGCGCACCGCCAGGATGTGAGAGTGCAAAATCATCCGCAGTAAATCCACGCTGCTCCAATAACGAAACTGCCAGTGCATCTCCCATTACCAATGCGGCCGTTGTGCTTGAAGTCGGCGCCAACCCCAGCGGGCAGGCTTCTTTCTCAACACTAACATCAAGATGTGCATCAGCAGCTATTGCCAATGAGGAATCCGGATTACCAGTCAACGCAATGAGGGGTACGCCAAGTCGCTTAATCAACGGCAGGATAGTGGTTATCTCTGCGGTTTCACCTGAATTGGACAAAGCAAGCACAGTGTCATCTTTGGTAATCATGCCCATATCACCATGACTAGCTTCGCCGGGATGAACAAAAAATGCCGGACTACCGGTACTCGCCAGTGTGGCGGCAATCTTGGCGCCGATGTGTCCAGACTTACCCATGCCCAACACCACAATACGGCCCTTGCAGTTGTACATAAACTGACAGGCCTGGATAAATTCATTGCCAATACGATTGGCAAGATCGGTGACTGCTTTTGCCTCGGTCTCGATTACCGCACGCGCCAGTTGTTGTAATTTTGTATCGTTCATACTTACCCGATTAGAAAAACTATTTAACTATCTGTTAACTAAAATAGATTAATGTCATGGTGGTTACGAGAGTCCCGTCAAACCCAGCCAGGTCATATAAGCAGCAAAACACGCTAACAGTATTCCACCCTCAAGACGATTGACGCGCCCCCTGCCCTTAAATCCGTAGGCCATAATAAACAAAGCGAGAGTTAATGCTACCACGATGGGATAATCGCGCTGCATTACGGCCGGATCCAGCACACTGGGTTGAATCAACCCGGGTAATGCCAGTACCGCCAGTAAATTAAACATATTGGATCCAATGACATTACCTATGGCCATGTCGTGTTCTTTTTTAATGGCACTCATCACGGTAGCGGCCAGCTCTGGCAGACTAGTGCCCACCGCAATAATAGTGAGACCGATCACCAGATCACTGACGCCGAGGTCGCGAGCAATGTCAACCGCGCCCCATACCAGCAATCGTGCACTCAACACCAGGACCACCACCCCAATCAACGTCCAGAGTACAGCGCGAGTCATGCTCAGTCCCGTGGGTATCTCCACCTCAAATTCAGTTTCCAGAGGATCAGCCGCATGTGGGCGTTTGCCCATCCAGATAAGCCATGCAATCAATAGCAGGGCGCCAAATATCAAAATAATGCCGTCCAGACGCCCCAGTTCATTGCCCCACATCAACAAGCCGGCCAGTGCCGTTACGCCTATGAGTACTGGGTACTCACGGCGCAGAATGTGGGAACTGACTGCCAATGGCATTATCAGGGCAGTAGCGCCTATAACCAGACCAATATTGGCAATATTGGAGCCCAGGGCGTTGCCAATGCCAATACCAGGATTGCCGTTGGCTGAAGCCAACCCAGAAACCAGCATCTCCGGTGCCGAGGTGCCAAAACCCATGATGGTCATACCGATAATAAGGGGTGAAACACCCAAATTACGCGCTAAACCAGAAGCACCAAAAACAAAACGCTCGGCACTCCATACCAGGAGAATAAAACCGCCTAAAACGGCTAACCAGGGCATCACCATTGGGTCACACGGGCTCTGGCACAACAAACCAGTAATGCAGCACCAGCCCGGTAAAAATGACTGCACCAAACCAGTGATTATTAAGGAATGCCTTAAAACAGCCCTCTGGATCACGATGTCGAATCAGGAACTGCTGATAAAAGACCAAAAGTGTTGCTGCCAGCAGTCCGGAAAAATAATAAAGCCCTAATTCCAGCCTGTTACCTACAATGACCATGGTGATTAAAAAAATTACCTGCATGCTGCCAATAATTAGCCGATCCGCATCACCAAACAGAATGGCCGTAGATTTCACCCCTATTTTAAGATCATCTTCTACGTCCACCATGGCATACATGCTGTCGTAAGCAGTAGCCCACAACACGGTGGCCGTAAGCAGGAGCCAGGCAATAACAGGTACCTCACCGGTCTGGGCGGCAAATGCCATTGGTACTGCCCAACCAAAAGCCAGGCCCAGAAATACCTGTGGTAAATAGGTATAACGTTTCATAAAAGGATAAATAGCCGCCAACAACACCCCGCCGACGGAAAGCCAGACCGTCAACCAGTTCATCGTTAACACCAGGGTAAAAGCCGCGAGACACAACATAACGAAAAGCAACAGGGCTTCCCCGGGTTTTACATTGCCGGCAGCAATCGGACGATTGCGGGTGCGAGAAACGTGGGGGTCAAAATCACGATCCGCATAATCGTTAATGACACAACCTGCTGATCGCATTAGCACTACGCCGGCTACAAATACGAGGGTAACCCAGGTATCGGGGTTTCCTTCACTGGCAATCCAGAGCGCCCATACTGTTGGCCAAAGTAAGAGGTAGACGCCAATAGGGCGGTTCATCCGCATGAGTAATGCATAATGGTACAACTTTTCGTTCATGCGATCCTGGCTCGTGTCATGGCAATTTCTTTATAACTTATGTCTTTAACTTTTGTCTTTTAGAATAAGCCGCTATTGTTAACCATTATTTTCGTGATGGCGACCACCATAGCCGATCTTGGGTAAAAAAATCTCGCTTACCAACAGCGGTTTTTTATCGAGAAAAAATGCGGAGCGACGGCCCCAAATCTCTGGTGGTCTTTCATCCAATGGCGCAACGGCAGATTCAAACAAAGCTTGCCCCGTTACCAGGCGAGCGATTTCAATGTGGCTACGTCGCATACTGGGATCTGCGAATAGCACAGCACCCAACGGCTTCTTGCCTAAACGTGTCAGTCGACGCTGACTCCCAGTTAATGTACGCACAGGGATCACCGTACGAGCAAATACCCAGGGCTGGTCGTCACACAACAGGTGCACTTCTCGAATAAAACATCGTTCATGAGGACGAACGCCAAGAGCCTGGGCTTCGTTTAACTGAGGCCGTTGCCAATGCTGATTTACCGGAACAACACCAAATTGGCCGCTGCAAGTTAGTTGCAGGCGACGCGTCAAAGACGAAGGGTCAAGCAACCAATCTAGTTGTTCGGCTGGTGCACCATCAGTAGAAAAGGGCATATGGCGTTGCCAGCAAGTTTCACGATTAGTATTCACGGCCATTGTTCACAAAATTGTTTTCAGAAATTGCTTCCGTCACGTTATGTCAATGCTATTGATTATGCAGTACGCGATATGTTGCGCAAAGAAAATGAGTGAAAATCAGGAACCGTATTGTACCTTAGTTTCAGGCACCAGGTTTTGTGGCAGGGCTCATCAAAAAAATAGGCCGCCAAAAAATAAGCCGTACAATAAATGTGCGGCTTATTATCTTACTGGCGATACTTACTGGCAATAAATAGTGGTAAAAAATCAGGCAACTAACTGTCGTACGATGCTATCGAGGTCTTCATGATTTTCAATAGTACGATCCAGGACTTTGTTGATACCCTGCTCGTCCAGTTTTAATGAATCAAGAATATTGGCTGGCAGTTCTTCGCTTGATGCATCACCCATTTCATGGCCTTTAAGTAACCTGTCAGCCAATATCACTAACTGAACATAATTAGCATGCGCGCCTTTATAATCTGGGTTGTGGTGCTCTTTCTGGACGGTAACTATTTCAGCTGGCATATTCCAGGATTCCATCAACCAGGCGCCCATTTCGGTGTGTGTAACGCCCAGAATGCTTTGTTCAAGCTCAATAATGGGGGTGTCAGGCTCTCTAATAACTGCATTATGTAATTTAGCAAATTCTTTTGGAAAACTATGCCCCAGCAGCAGGAAACCAAAATTGTGCAGTAACCCTGATAAATAAGCAGTGCCAGGTTGCGGACGGTTTTCACGAGGAATAAGACCGCACAATGACTGGGCCACTGTAGCGCTATAAGTTGCATGCCGCCAAAATGCATTCATCCCCAAAGGGCCATCTAGCTGGATTTTAAATGGCCGGGCAGATGCAACCCCAAGGGCAATATTCATCACCATGTCATAGCCCAGCACACGTGAGATCGCCTGACGTATAGATGATATTTTGCCCTGGTACCCATAAAACGGCGACTGCGCATAACGAATTATTTGCGCTGCCAGACTGGGATCTTTTTCCACCAATTTAGCCAGGTCGTCTGCGTGAGCATACGGGTTAGCGTTTAACTGCATTATTTTTTGTGCTAGCGAAGGCATGCCCGGTAAATTGGTAAGGCGCTCAATACGCTGACGCATACTGGTAACCGAAGGCGCGCTTTCATTATCCAAAATTTGCCTGGTGACTGAATTTTCTTCCAATTCACTTGGTTGCGTTGCAGGAGGCAATTTAGAACGGAGTTTTGAACGTTCGGATATTTGGGAAAAAACATTTCCATACCAGGCATTACTGTGCAAAGCCCTGAAATCCTGCCCCGTCATACGAATCAATTCACCGTCATTTCCTGATGCTACGTAAACAAAATCCTGATCTAACAATGAATCGTCAATAACCGTTTCAAAACCATATGCCTCACCCAATGCAGGCAAAACACCAGGAGTACAATCTGAAAACACACTTTCGTAATCCACAACATCAGCTGCTTTCAGCTGACGATGAAGCTGACGATTGAGCGCATCAAGATTCAGGCTGTGGTTAACAGGAATAACAGCCATTACCGAACCACTAACGTCTTTCAAAATCATAGCTCTTGCCACACAGGATGCCGAGATATCACCCAGATCATCGCCTTTATGGCGACCTTCGGTATCGACAGGGTATGAAACAACCGAATACGGAACATCCTGCGTATCCAGGTAACGGCGGACGGTGATAGATGTAGACATAACGAGCTTCCCTTAGTTAGTCAGTAGTATGTGACTGGCGTAGAGCAGATACAGCTTAAGTAATTAACGGCATTACTCATCGAAAGTATAGGCGTTAACACGAGATCGCCAGCCACCATCCGTCATCTGACGGCCAGTCAATAATCAACTAACTTATTGATTGATATGAAATAGTATGAAATGAGTATAGTAAAAGAGGCTAAATAACCCCAGCAGGGATATCATTATTTGAGAAGGAGTTGGCAAA
>JAUVNZ010000079.1 GCA_030599435.1 Gammaproteobacteria bacterium
CTTTAACTGTTCCAGTGTTGGAACAACCGAAGTCATCATCTGCATAATAATTGAGGATGAGATATACGGCATCACACCCAGGGCAAATAATGACAAGCGGCTTAGTGCGCCACCAGAGAACATGTTGAATACATCAACAATTGATCCCTTGGTCTGGGCAAAAAGAGTCGCCAGTGCTTCTGCATTAATGCCGGGGACTGGAATATGGGCACCCAGACGAAAGATTATCAGCGCACCAATTACAAAGAATATGCGATGTTTAAGCTCGGTCAGCCCACCTGAACTGCCGCCAACTGGTGTACCGGGTTTTGCCATTACTCTACTTTACCGCCAGCCTTCTCTATCGCTTCTCTGGCACCCTTAGTTACGGATATTCCTTTCAGTGTGACTGCTTTTTCGACAGGACCAGAAAGCATAACTTTGGCACGTAATATACGAGTATGGATTAAACCAGCATTACGTAGCGCGGCTAAATCAATGACATCGTCTGTGACCAGGCCCAGTTCATGAGTACGGATTTCAGCAGTTGTTAATTTTAACGCTGAACGAAAACCGCGTTTAGGCAAACGGCGTTGAAGCGGCATTTGCCCACCTTCAAAACCTACCTTGTGATAACCGCCAGAACGTGCTTTTTGACCTTTATGGCCTTTACCTGAGGTTTTACCCCAGCCACTGCCAATTCCGCGACCAACACGTTTTGGTTCTTTATTTGAACCAGCAGCTGGACGAATTGTATTCAAATACATGATTACACCTGTTCCCATTCAAGCAAATAATTGACTTTATTAATCATACCGCGCACGGCTGGAGTATCTTCTACTTCTACAGTGTGATGCATACGGCGCAGACCGAGTCCTTTTACACAGGCCATGTGTTTCTTACCACGGCCATACATGCTCTTGACGAGCTTAACTTTTAGCATTTTCTTGTCAGCCATAATGATGCTCCAGAATCAATCAGTCACGCAGATCTTCGACTTTGAGACCACGTTTTGCAGCAATATGAGAAGGACTGCTAACGCCTTGCAGACCTTTCATTGTTGCCCTTACTACGTTTACCGGGTTTGTTGAACCAATACATTTAGCCAGTACATTTCGAACACCCGCAGCTTCAAAGACAGCACGCATGCTGCCACCGGCAATAATGCCTGTTCCTTCTGAACCTGGGCGCATTATTACTTTTGACGCGCTGAATATTGTTTCAGTCGGGTAGAAAAGCGTTCCGTTATCAAGGTTAATTTTAACCATTGATTTACGTGCTTCTTCCAATGCTTTTTGCACGGCAACGGGCACTTCACGAGCTTTACCTCGTCCCATACCGACATTTCCATTTCCATCACCGACAACAACCAGTGCTGAGAAACCAAAGATGCGTCCACCTTTTACAACTTTAGCAACGCGACGGACGCTGACCAGCTTTTCAATAAAGTTGTCGCGCTTTTCGTTTGACATACGGCGTGCAGCCATAATCGACTCCTAGAATTCCAATCCATTTTCACGGGCAGCATCGGCCAGGGCCTTGACGCGTCCGTGATACCTGAAACCGGAGCGATCAAATGCTACGGTCTTTATTCCTGCTTCAACAGCTTTTTCAGCAATACGCTTGCCGACTGCTGTTGCTGCTGCGATGTTTCCACCATTACCAAGATCTTTACGCATTTCAACTTCTACCGTTGAAGCACTGGCTAAAACTTTACCTGTCTCTGCCTGTAATACCTGCGCATAGATATGTCTTGGAGTACGATGAATACTCAATCTGTCAGAACCTAAACGAGCAATCTTAGCTCTGGTCTTGGTTGCACGACGAATACGTGATGATTTTTTACTCATTTCATAACCTACCGATTATTTCTTTTTAGCCTGTTTACGAACAACATATTCATCGGTATAACGAATACCTTTGCCTTTGTATGGCTCAGGTGGACGATAATGACGAATCTCAGCTGCAACCTGACCTACTTTTTGCTTGTCAGCACCTTTTACTACCAGTTCTGTCTGACTCGGTGCTTCAATAGTGATTCCATCAGGAATGCTATAAACAACAGGATGTGAAAAACCGAGGCTAAGGTTCAGATTTTTTCCCTGTACCTGTGCACGGTAACCTACACCGATAATTGTTAGTTTCTTTTCAAACCCTGACGTGACTCCCGTGACAAGATTTGCCAGAAGTGCACGCGTTGTACCTGACATTGCACGTGACTTAGTAGAACCGTCATTTGCAGCAACTTTCAACAGACCATCTTCTAGCTCTACTGATACCAGTGGATGCTTGTTCATAGTCAATTCACCGACAGGGCCTTTTGCAACAATCACATCTTCTTTGATTGTTACTTCAGTACCACCTGGTAATGAAACGGGATTTTTAGCTATTCGTGACATGATTCACCTATATTAAGCGACGTAACAGATCACTTCGCCACCAACACCCTCTTTACGGGCATTGCGGTCGGACATGATACCTTTCGATGTTGATATGATGGTGATACCCAGCCCTTTATTAACTGACGGAATATCATCTTTTCCTGTATAGATACGACAACCGGGTTTACTGACGCGCTTGATCATCTCAATGACAGGGCTGCCCTGATAATATTTCAGCTTCAATTTAAGTGAAGGGAAACCTTTTTCGTCTTTTCCTTCAGTTATAGACTTGATGTAGCCTTCAGCCTTGAGTACTTCTGCAATAGCCTTCTTGGTACCGGATGCAGGTATATTTACCGTTTTCATCTCGGCATGATGGGCATTGCGTATACGCGTCAACATATCGGCAATTGGGTCACTCATACTCATGTTCGTATCATCTCAGTGTCGTTTGTATCTGATGTTTCTTAAATTAATAAATTATTGCTTTACCAGCTGGCGCGTACTACACCAGGGGCTTCACCGCGGTTGAATACTTCACGCAATTTATTACGTGAAAGCCCAAACTTACGGTAAAAACCATGCGGCCTTCCAGTCATGGCGCAGCGGTTACGCTGGCGCGATTTACTGGAATCACGCGGCAGCTTCTGCAAGGCATACATCGCTGCCATTGCATCTTCAGCTGAAACTTCTGGATCGATTATAGTAGCTTTCAGTGCAGCTCTTTTAGCCTGCAGCCTGATAGCAGCATTGGTGCGACGCTTTTCACGTGCAATCATCGATTTCTTAGCCATATCTTAACCTTTTGCCTTTATCGGGAGATTAAACCCTTTTAATAATGCGCGAGCCTGTTCATCATTTGCTGCGCTGGTAGTGATCGTAATGTCCAGACCACGAATTGTATCAACCTTTTCATAGTCGATTTCAGGAAACACGATTTGCTCCTTCAAACCCATAGAGTAATTGCCACGACCATCAAAAGATTTGTGTGGCAGGCCACGAAAATCTCGAATACGTGGAATCGCAATAGTTACCAGCCTGTCAAGGAACTCGTACATACGTTCCCGACGCAGGGTTACCTTGCAACCTATCGGCCAGCCATCGCGGATCTTGAATCCAGCAATAGACTTACGTGCATAAGTCACTATTGGTTTCTGACCACTAATCAGCTCCATGTCGTTAACCGCAAATTCTATTACCTTTTTATTAGCAACAGCTTCACCAACACCCATATTGAGGGTGATTTTGGTGATACGCGGTATCTGCATAGCATTATCAAGAGCAAGCTCTTCCTTTAATGCTGGAGCAATTGTTTCTTTGTAATATTCTTCCAAACGAGCCATGTCGTTAACCTGCTATTTAAATGTCTACCATTTCGCCAGAGGTTTTATAAACTCTGACTTTCTTTCCATCTTCAAGAACTTTGATGCCTACACGAGAGGCCTTGCCTGACGCTGCATCAAACAGAGAGATATTGGATATATCCAATGCTGCTTCCTGTTCAACGATCCCACCGGTTTCACCAGCCTGCGGATTTGGTCGAACATGTTTCTTTACAATATTGATCCCATCAACCATCACGCGGCCGTTATCAAGTACACGTAGCACATTGCCACGTTTACCCTTATCCTTGCCTGCTATAACGATGACGTCGTCACCTTTCTTAATTCTATTCATTACCCGTATACCTCAGAGAACTTCAGGTGCCAGTGAAATAATTTTCATGAACTGAGCTGTGCGCAATTCACGCGTAACTGGACCAAAGATACGTGTTCCAACTGGCTGTAATGCCGTATTCAGAAGAACTGCCGCGTTACCATCAAAGCGGATTGATGAGCCATCATTTCTACGTACACCTTTTTTTGTACGTACAATCACGGCATTATAAACTTCACCTTTTTTTACACGCCCATTTGGAATCGCTTCCTTGATACTGATCTTGATTACATCGCCAATACCGGCGTAACGGCGCTTGGACCCGCCAAGCACCTTGATGCACATGACCTTCCTTGCGCCACTATTATCTGCGACATCAAGTACGCTTTGCATCTGAATCATTGCCCTGAACTCCTGATTTTCTTCATTCTATATAAGTTAAGTCAGCTTATTTAGCGCGACTAACAACCTCGATTACACGCCAGCTTTTGCTTTTAGACAAAGGACGACACTCTTCAATCTGAACTGTATCGCCTTCATTGCAATCATTTGATTCGTCATGCGCATGCAGCTTGGTTGATTTGCGAATGTACTTTTTGTACAGCGGGTGCTTTTCCAAACGCTCTACAAGAACCGTTACAGTTTTATCCATCTTGTTACTGATGACTAAACCGCTGATTGAACGTGCAATATTTTCCTGGTCGCTCATGCGTCGCCTCTGCCTTTCTCATTCATAATCGTTTTTACACGAGCAATAGAGCGTTTTGCATCTCTTAAAGCTGCGTGATTTCCCTGTTGCCCCGTCGCAATCTGCATACGCAATGTAAACTTCTGCTCGAGCAGTTCATCCAGCTTAGACTGCAGCGCTTTACCATCAAGTGCTCTCATATCAGTTGCTTTCATTTAAACCACCTGCCTTGAAACAAATACTGTTTTTACTGGTAGCTTGGCGCCCGCCAGACGAAATGCTTCACGTGCGATTTCTTCGCTAACGCCTTCCATTTCATAAAGGACATGCCCTGGCTTAACCAGTGATACCCAGTATTCCGGATTGCCTTTACCTTTACCCATTCTTACTTCCAATGGCTTTTTGGAGATTGGCTTATCAGGGAATACTCGTATCCATACACGGCCACCACGTTTAATGTGGCGAGTTAGTGCACGACGTGCAGCTTCGATTTGTCTGGCAGTAATACGACCACGTTCGACCGTTTTCAAACCATATTCACCAAAACTTACTTTATTTCCACGCAATGCCAGCCCGCGATTGCGGCCTTTGTGCATCTTACGAAACTTTGTTCTCTTTGGTTGCAGCATAATTCTATATCTCCATCAGGCCCCGGTTGCAGCCTTGACATTGCTGTCACCTTCATCAATATCACGGACTTCACCTTTGAAAATCCAGACTTTGATACCTATAATTCCATAGGTCGTCAGTGCTTCAGCAGTTCCATAATCAATATCTGCACGTAATGTGTGCAAAGGAACCCTGCCATCTCTGACCCATTCTGTACGCGCGATTTCTGCACCGTTTAAACGTCCAGCAATCATTATCTTGACGCCTTCGGCACCAAGACGCATGGTGTTCTGCATAGAGCGCTTCATGGCACGTCTGAACATCACACGCTTTTCAAGCTGCTGAGCAATATTCTCGGCAACCAGTTTTGCATCCATCTCTGGTTTACGAATTTCTTCAACCGCAACCTGGACTGGCATACCCACCATTTTGCCTAGTTCTTTACGCAAACGATCTATGTCTTCACCCTTTTTACCGATAACGATACCCGGGCGAGCAGTGAACAAGGTAATGTTCATGTTCTGTGAAGGTCGCTCAATAACAATCTTGCTTATTGCAGCACTTTTCAGACGCTTTTCTAGAAATGCACGAACTTTCATATCCGCAGTCAAAAACTCTGCGTACTGCTGTTTATTGCCGTACCACTTAGCTGTCCAGTCCTTGACTATGCCAAGTCTGAAACCGATTGGTTGGACTTTCTGGCCCATTTACTTACTCCCCTGCTTTTCACCCACCTTAATGGTGATGTGACTGGTTCGTTTCAGAATTCTTGCTGCACGGCCTTTAGCCCGTGCGCGTATACGTTTCAGCGTTGGTCCACCATCAATAAAGGCAGTGGTTACAAACAATTCATCAATATCAGCGCCATCGTTGTGTTCAGCATTTGCAATCGCTGAATTAAGAACCTTCTTGAGGGTTCCTGCACCTGACTTGTTGCTGTATTCAAGAATTTCCAGCGCACGCTCAACCTGCAGGCCACGAATCTGATCAGCGACCAGACGCAATTTCTGCGGTGAGGTTCTTACATGTTTCAAAACTGCTTGCGTTTCCATTACTGAGATACCGTATACGTTAACTTTTATCGAACAACTTTCCTGTCAGCCATATGGCCGCGGTAAGTACGTGTTGCTGCGAACTCACCTAACTTGTGTCCTACCATGTTTTCAGAAATCAAAACTGGAACATGCTGACGCCCGTTATGCACCGCAATAGTCAGGCCGACAAATTCAGGCATGATCATTGAACGCCTGGACCAGGTTTTGATTGGTTTACGATTGTTTTCACTGACAGCCTTTTCAGCTTTGGCCATCAGGTGATGATCAACAAAAGGACCTTTTTTAATCGAACGTGCCATTTACATACTCCTGCTTACTTCTTGCGACGGCGGATAATCATATTATCCGTACGTTTATTGTTACGTGTACGATAGCCCTTGGTTGGCACACCCCATGGAGATACTGGATGACGCCCACCTGAGGTACGGCCTTCACCACCACCATGCGGGTGATCAACTGGGTTCATAGCTACACCACGAACCGTTGGACGAATACCACGCCAGCGCTTTGCGCCTGCTTTACCAAGCTTGCGCAAGGAATGTTCTGAATTACCGACTTCACCAATAGTGGCACGACAATCGAGATGCACCTTGCGCATTTCACCCGAACGCAATCTTAACTGTGCATAATCACCATCACGGCCTACAAACTGAATCACACTGCCCGCTGCACGGCCAATCTGTGCACCTTTCTTTGCTTTAAGCTCAACACAATGGACATTTGTGCCCACTGGAATATCACGCAGTGCCAGAGC
>JAUVNZ010000277.1 GCA_030599435.1 Gammaproteobacteria bacterium
ATAACTGTACGGCGTAATTTCATGGTAGGTGTCATAGACCCATCTTCAATCGTCCATAACTCATTAAGTAAAGTGACAGCGCGTACCGTGGTATATCCGGGGAATCCTTTTAAGCTTTCAGCAATTTGATCTAAAACAAACTGCTGTACAGGTTTTGAATTTAAATATTCTGGATCGTTTATATCAAATCCCTGAGACTTGGCCTCATTGACCCATGCATCTTGCTCCAATGTAATGAAAACGGACAGGAAGGGTTTACTTTCACCAATTACCAGGACTTGTTCAAATAGCGGATTCAAGGAAATGGCGAGTTCAATATCAGCGGGAGGCACTTTCTCACCATTAGACAATACCAGGATGTCTTTTAGTCGACCTGTAATATAAATGTGTTCGTCTTCAATGCGGGCCAGGTCGCCCGTGTGAAGCCAGCCATTTTCATCAATCATGGCGTTGGTAGCTTCATCATTATTCCAGTAACCCAACATCGTTGAAGGGCTGCGCGCCAGAAGTTCATCATTTTCACTAATGGATACTTCGATGCCCGGTAGTGGAATGCCAACGCTGCTTGGTTCATTGTTATCGGCAGGGTTGCCGCTGATAATCGGACTAGTTTCTGTTAAACCATAACCCTGAATAAGATTCAGCCCCATGCCAATGAAAACTTTTGCAACATCGGCTGATAATGGCGCGCCTCCACATATAGCCAAGCGTAATCGACCACCTAATTTAGCCATAATTTTATTTGCAACCAGTGTTTTTAAAATTGGCCAGCGCAAACCGCCACCCTTGCCACCTTGTAAGAATCGTTGCCAACCAGTATCAACAGCGTTGTGAAATAGTTTTTGAGCAAAGGGTGACTTCTGGTCTACCTGTAATTTGATTTTGTTGTATACGCGTTCGTAAATGCGCGGTACAGAAATCAGGATGGTGGGGCGTTGGCTTAGCAGGTCCTCTGCCAGTTTATCTACGGAGCGAGCGTAGGCGACTGTAGAACCACACATTACTGGTATGTACAAGCCGAGTGTGCGTTCAAGCATGTGCGAGAGCGGTAAAAATGACAGGAATACATCTTTGTGGCTGATAGGAAAGAGTTTAACTGCGGCGCTAGCATTAAAAAGAATATTACGATGACTAAGCATCACACCTTTGGGGCGTCCTGTAGTGCCAGAGGTGTATACCAGTGTGGCTAAAGCATCGGTATTTATCTCTGGAAGTTGTGGTGCTTCGCTATCTATTTGCTGCCAGTCGGAAAGTGTCACCAGGCGCGGGAACAGTGGAGTGGCATCACAGGGTTCAACTGAAATCAGGCGCAGCAGGCCTTGTAACTGAGACGCAATCGGCTCCAGTTGTTTTAGTGCCGATTCGTTTTCGAGTAATAATAATTTTACGCCGGCATCCTGTAATACATAAGAAACATTATCAGCACGATCATTAGTATATAAAGGAACAACAACAAGGCCCATGCCAAGTGCAGCTTGCTCAAAGAAGACCCATTGAGGGCAATTGCGCAACATTAGAGCAACGCGATCACCGGTTTGTAAGTTTTCTTTTGCTAATGCGGCCTGTATAGAAAGTATTTGCTTATTTGATTCGCTCCAGCTGACTGTTTTCCAGTTAGACTGATTTAAATCGTAGTAACGATAAGCAGTTGATGTGGGTGTGCGTTTTACGCGTTCCTGAAATAATCCTGGCAGGCTTTTGGTTTCTTCTAATGAGATAACATCCAGTGTTTTATTATTCACGGTTTATGGTTCCAGTTTTCATCAGGGCTAAATCGCTCTCCATAGCTTTCGTGTAGATTCCGCATTTTATTTAACAACGAATCGGCACCCTGGTTATCGATGTAATGCATGGGTCCGCCACGAAAAGGCGCGAAGCCAGTGCCGAAGATTACTCCAGCATCAAGTAAATCTGAATTAGGGATAACCCCTTCACGTAAACAGGCCTGGGCTTCGTTAAGCATCCGCAGCATGAGCCTGTTTTTGACATCGGTTGTTTTTTCTTCACTTTTATTCGACGAAGGTTTTTCGGGTTTGCCATTTTTGTAAGTATAAAAACCTTTGCCAGATTTTTTGCCCAGATTTCCCGCATTGACCAGTTCGCGCAATCGGTCGGGTACATCGACATTGAGTTTGTCAGAGAGGATTTCGGCCACGGACAAACAGATATCCAGGCCGACCGTGTCAGCTAATGCAATAGGACCCATGGGCATACCAAAATCCAGCGCGGCCTGATCAATAAGATTTGGATTAACGCCTTCTGATTCCAACACAACAGCTTCTAACAAGTAAGGCATGAGCACACGGTTGACTAAAAATCCCGGGCTGGATATTACGGGTAATGGCAAACGGTCGATATGTCGTGTAAAGGCAGCTGCTTTCGCTGCGACTTCCGGGTTGGTATTTGGCGCAGAGACAATTTCCACCAGTTGCATCATGGCTACAGGATTAAAAAAGTGTATGCCTACTAGCCGCGATGGATCTGACAGGCATTCACCGAGAACTTCTAATGGAATACTGGATGTATTGGTAGCCAGGATGGCATCGGCTTTCATTTGAGGTTCTATCTGACGATAGAGTGTTTGTTTTGCTTCAACGTTTTCAATAATCGCTTCAATGATGACATCAGCCTGTTTAACGCCAAGACCATTTATGTCAGGTGTAAGTCGATCCAAAGCCTGCTGAACGAGTCGTGGTTGCTTGAGTTTCTTTTTATAGAGCTTGTTTGCACGTTGAATCACTTTTGCCAGGGTGGCCTCTTTTCGATCCTGCACAGTCACTTTCATGCCGCGTAACGCACACCAGACTGCAATATCACCACCCATTACACCACCACCAATGACATGTACGCGTTTGGGAGTGAAAAACTTTTTATCCCCCTGAGATTTAAGATCTTCCTGCAAGAAAAATACACGGATCAAATTCTTTGCAGTACTGCCAAGCACTAATCGAGCCACGGAGATTTCTTCACCGTTTAACATGGCTTGTTTGTTGCCG
>JAUVNZ010000104.1 GCA_030599435.1 Gammaproteobacteria bacterium
AACTAAAACGCAAACAGATTACCCAGGCAAAAAACCAAAAAAAATTACACCAGTTCGTGAAGTACAAATGTTGCTAGTGACAAACGATAATGGCGACATCTTATTACAACGACGCCCACCCACTGGTATCTGGGGTGGCTTACTATGCCTGCCAGAAATTCCTCTCAAAACGGATACAAAACAATGGTGTAAAAAAACGATAGGTTTTACAGTAAATGAAAAACACCGCTGGCCTGTGTTACGTCACACCTTTAGTCATTTCCATTTAGATATTTCCCCGGTACTAGCAACCGTCAAATCACTTAAAAATTGTGTGATGGAAGAATCTGAATGGGTCTGGTATAACAATGGCCTCAAAGAAAAGCAGACAAAAACTGTAGGTGGTTTACCCGCTCCTGTAACTAAATTACTCAAACAACACAAAGAGCTTACTGACTTATCACAAAGGAAAAGTAATACCTGATGGCTAGAATGATACATTGTACAAAACTAGATATAGAAGCCGAAGGGCTTGATCGGCCACCATATCCTGGCGACCTTGGTCAACGCATTTTTGAAAATATTTCTAAAGAGGCATGGCAATCATGGATGCAACATCAAACCATGCTGATAAATGAGAATCGGCTCTCAGTCATCGACCCGAAAGCACGTGAATTCCTGGAAAACGAAATGGAAAAGTTTTTATTTGGAGACGGAAGTGAAATACCAGAAGGTTTTACACCACCCTCCGAATAAACTATCTAGCCTATGCCCAAATAAAGATTGCTGCGAAAATTTTTAGGCAATCTTTTGTGTTAGAACCGTTGCAGTAACATTATTTTCGTGCCAACGATTACGTGCACGCGCATGCGTACCGACTTTTGCTTCAAATAAGAACCGTTTAAATTCCTGATGTTTTGATAACTTCGTTGGGTAAAACTCAAACCCAATAGCTGTCGGAGTTTTCCAAAGAACTTTTGCGTCCATTTCCAGCTGTTTTAGACCTGAGCGGCATGAAGCCTTAAGTAATAATTTTAACCTTGCACCCTTGCGAAGTTTTAATCCGCGATTACGAATCATGGTGCCGCCAAAACCGATATTGCGGGTCCGGCACTTAAACATGGGCTCTTTATCGCCTGATTTACGATAAACTTCCATGTGTAGCGACAACGTGTGCCGATCTTGAGTTCTAACCTGTAAATCCGACATATCCCTACTCCCTCTGTACATAAAGTGCGGTACAAAATTTCTCTATATATGAGGATATCGGCTATCTGAAAAATTGCTTTAATTGATTGATTTAAATGCTAATTTTGGCTTTATTTACCTTATTTTGCATAAATTCAGGATTCATATTTTTTCAACAATATACCTTCATCGCCACAACAGCTTGCCTCACATTTTTTTATTTTGTGAATAGATTCTGGGTCATTGTCCAGGTAAGCCTCTACAGGCAGGTTTGCTTCTGCACAATCACAGCCTTTGTCGTCATACAAATAAACATTTTGTAATCCAGCCCGCCGCCCAATCTCAGCAGCTTCGTGTAAAACTTCTGTCGGCGTTGCAGGCACATCCGCAAGTTTGTATGCCGGGAAAAATTTGGTGATGTGCCATGGGCTGTCTACACCAAGAAAATCACGCACCCAGGTGGCGATTTCTGAAAACTCGTTTGCGGTATCATTTTTGCCTGGAATAATATTAGTACGCACCTCAACATGCATGCCAAGGTCTTTTGCTTTTTTTATACTACCTAGCACCTGCTCTACTTTCGCAACCGGGCAAATGTCCTTATAAAATTCATCACGCATACTTTTAATATCTGAACACAGCACATCAACATGAGGTGCCATAATTTCAAGTGCTTCATCAGTGACAAAACTGTTTGAAACGTAAACCGTATATAAACCAGCCTTGCGGGCCAAAAGTGAAACATCAATTATATACTCAAGCCACACTGCCGGCTCAGAGTAAGTAAATGCAATGCCGTGCACGCCGTGAGACAAAGCAGCTTCTATGAGTTGTTCTGGTGATACAAAAGCCGCAGTGGATTCACCCTTAGCCAGTTCATCTAATGCTGACACTCCCCAGGAAATTTCCAGATTGTGGCAACCTCCACAGCGAAAATTACAACCATAACTACCCACTGACATTACCTGGGTTCCCGGTCGATAATGTTTAACAGGTTTGTCTTCAATGGGGCCAATATCGATAGCGGAGAGAATCCCGTAGGACAAATTATAAAGCTTGCCATGGCGATTAACATGGGCCTGGCAGAAACCTCGCTGACCATGTGTCAATTTGCAACGCCACAGACACAAATTGCACTGGGTGGTGCCATTGCTGTGCACCTCCTGCAACCGGGTTTCTATTAACTGATACTGGTCTGGAGCTTCTGTACGTGACATGAACTGGCATCACCTGATGAAATATGGGAAATCCTACTAATTATATCGGCTTTTATCTCTGGATGCCGGTCATTGTAAAAAGGATCGGCTTGACTCTTAGGGAGTCAGCCGCTTTAATACGCGTCCCTGATGGCCGGATAGCTCAGTCGGTAGAGCAGTGGATTGAAAATCCTCGTGTCGGTGGTTCGATTCCACCTCCGGCCACCATCTATTTACTGTTGATCCACTGGGTCATTAACCTGCCTAACTTCTTTTAAATATAATAAAGACTACACATAAAAAAGGCGGAGCCATTATGACTCCGCCTTTTTCTGTTTGATACTTTTTACTGTTTAATACTTTTTATTGTTTAAAAAACCGATTTACGCCTTTTGTTTAGCCTCAGTTAATTGGTGTATGCGGGGCGCCAAAATAAGTTCCATGGCAAAACCCATTTTCCCACCCGGTACCACAATGGTATTAGGCCGCGACATAAACGCACCATCAATCATATTCAATAAATAAGGGAAATCCGTACCCTTGTGATCGCGAAAACGAATCACAATGAAACTTTCGTCAGGGGTTGGAATATCACGCGCAATAAACGGGTTGGAGGTATCCACCGTTGGGACACGCTGGAAATTGATGTCCGTGCGAGAAAACTGCGGGGTGATGAAGTGAACATAGTCGTCCATGCGCCGTAAAATGGTATCAACAATCGCCTCGGCGGAATAACCACGTTGGGCATTGTCACGATGAATTTTCTGGATCCATTCGAGGTTAACGATCGGCACTACACCCACCAGCAGATCGACAAATTCCGCCACATTTACATCGCCGTTTACTACCCCACCATGCAAACCTTCGTAGAACAGCACATCTGTTTCATAGTCGATTTCATCCCAGGGTGTAAACTGGCCTGGGGTAAGCTCCGTACCCAAACGTGCATTATGCTCTGCCGCTTCTTCATCACTATGCAAGTAATAACGACGACGACATTTACCGGTATCACCATAAGTCTTAAAAGTATCCGCAATTAAATCAAAGTGGTTGGCTTCAGGGCCAAAATGGCTCAACTGTTTGCCTTTTTCAGCAAATTCATTAATTGCGTCTTTCATCGCCGCGCGATCAAAACAATGGTAGCTGTCTCCCTCGACAACTAATGGATTGATATTTTCGCGGCGGAAAATATGCTCAAAGGCATTTTTAACCGTTGTGGTGCCTGCACCGGAAGAACCGGTAACAGCAATAACGGGATGCTTTACGGACATGCTTTTCTCCTCAAACTTTACTGACTAATTACTTTAATTCGTTTGCAACAGCTGGTTTCCGTCATGCTAACCAGCCCGGCTATTGTTATTTTAGCGTGCCACGAGGTCGAACCGTGCATTTTAGCGGGTTCAGGCGAATCAGGGAAGGACTCAGCAATAAGTTAGCGAATGGGCCCGCTCAATGACGGAGTAATTGATTTAATGGGAATACCTGTGCAGTTACTTCAGATTGCTCAATTGCATCAGCCAGTGAAAAACCGTCAAGTACCCCTAAAAACTCTTCGCCCGCTTGTTGTAAGACGGATTTCAGTTTGCAAACCGAGGTCACCACACAATCTTGAGGTGCCCCAGTGAAACATTCCATAATATCAAAATTGGGCTCCATTTGGACTACCACATCGCCGATTGAGATTAGCCTGGGTTCACGAGCCAATTTTATGCCCCCGTGTTTGCCTCTCGTAGTCTGAATAAACCCGGAGCCGGCCAAATGATGGACAACTTTTACCAGATGATTACGGGAAATTTTATAAAAATCAGCAATTTCGGAAATCGTGGCTAGATCCTCTCTCTGCTGTGTCAGATAGATAAGTACTCGCAAAGCATAATCTGTGTGCAGCGTCAGTTGCATGATTTTTTAATCTCCAGAACCACAACCTAAATGTAACCCCACAGGGCTTAACAATTCAAATTAAACTGAAATTTTCTACCCCGACTATCCTCATAATCAGAAAATATTATATCTAATATCAACTATATAAGATAAATAACGCTGGTTGTGGTTACAGCAGAGGCAGTATCTGGGGTTAATTTATGTGGCAGGGAGATACCGTTAAAGCAGCGGAGTAAAAAACCTGTCCCGCAAGGCTTTATCCCTGCAAGATAACGCTACAGACCTCTTTCTCACCATCTTCGTCACAACATCTTCGCTATGACGCACCTGAACAAACGCAACCAACAAATACGAACTAACCGCACTTGCTAGTGGAGAGGTAAACTAAACTCCTCCATCACCATATTTTCCATCCAGGTGAATGCCTCTTCCAGACCCGGCTGATTAAAGAGCACCATTAACACCACCCACTTGACCTGTTCGAGATCAATATCGGGAGATTCAAGAGCCATTATCCGGTCAATAACCAGTTCTCGACTCGCATCGTTCAGTACACCCATTTGTTCCAGAAACATGAGAAATCCCCGGCATTCTACATCCAGTTTTTTCTCTTCGGTGGGGCTGAATACACGAATTGAACGGGCCGTTCTCGCAGGGAGCAGACTGTCTCCTTCCTGCATGAGGGCCAGGTCTTCTAACCAGGCGAAAGCCTTGTTTATCTCGGTGCTAAGAAAGCCTGCTTCTCTGAGCTGGGTTTTGAGGGTTTCAGGGTCCGCTTCAGTAGCGGTGTCATCGTCCATATAGTTCTCGAACAAATACATCAATACGTCGAGCACGTCTTCTTTCATGGGCACCTACTTTTAGGGTTAGTTAAAAAACCCCTGGTCTTTCCGGCTGTAAAGACCGCCGGTTGATGTGACGCGTCCTTGCAATTCCAGTGACAACAGCATGGATGAAACCTTCTCCGGCGTCAATCCACATCGCTCCACTAATACGTCAATGGATATGGGCTCAAAACCCATTTTTTCAATGACGGGATCCTGAAAGCCAGGAACATCAGTATTTTCCTGATTCACTGCTTTCAAATCCTGCGGCAAATTTTCAATAGCCAGGAATGCCAAAGAGCCCAGCTCTTCCAGGATATCCGTGGTGCCCTCAACCAGCTTGGCGCCCTGTCTGATCAGCGTATGACAGCCACGGGACAGGGGGTTGTGTATGGAGCCCGGAATAGCGAAAACCTCTCGTCCCTGTTCTGAAGCCAATCGCGCAGTAATTAGCGAGCCACTTTTTACAGCAGCTTCCACCACCAGTGTCCCCAGGCTAAGGCCGCTGATGATCCGATTACGACGCGGAAAGTTGCTGGCCAGCGGTGGTGTGCCCAGAGGAAATTCACTGACAATAGCTCCCTGTTCCACAATGCGATGGGCAAGCTCACGGTGCCTGGCCGGGTAAATTCGATCCGGCCCAGTGCCAGCAACAGCCAGCGTAATGCCTTTTTGCAAAGCCCCTTCATGACTGGCGGCATCAATACCCAGCGCCAACCCGCTGGTAATAGTCAAACCCAATTGTGCGAGCTGGCAAGCATAATCCTCAGCAAGTTGCCGTCCACCCGCACTGGGATTTCGGCTACCAACAATGGCTAATTGGGGCATGGAAAGCGCATTTGGATTTCCGCGCACAAACAAGAGGGGAGGAGGGTCTGGAATTTCTTTTAATAATGACGGGTAGCGTGAATCAGCGAGGCTAATGATAAAACAGCCAAATGTCCCAGCCCAAACCAAATCTTTTTCTACCCTGGCCCAATCCGGACTTTTAAAATAGGTCAGTGTCT
>JAUVNZ010000108.1 GCA_030599435.1 Gammaproteobacteria bacterium
AACGATTTCAAAGGATAAGATGGCAGATAATATCAAATGGGCTACCCGGCAACGGTTGCAGTACATTGAGATCACGGCCTATTACACCGGTCTGGTAACTCGTAGCGACGTAGCCAGAGCCTTTGGTATCTCTGATGCTGCTGCCACCAAGGATCTCAAGCTCTACGGCACATTTGCGCCGGACAACCTTAGTTACCGCCACAATGTGTTTGGATTCGTTCCCAATGAAGTCTTTGAGCCATTGTTTGCCGACCTCTCACCTGCCAGGGTATTGCCCATGATCGCATCCAACCTGGCCGCCGCAAACGGTCCCTATGGCGATGAGCCTATCTATGGTATTTCGGTGGATACTTTGCCTCTGCCCAATCGCTTGCCTGACCAGGCCGTGCTGGCACAAATCATTCGGGCCATCCGTAACCGCAACAAGTTACAGGTGAGTTACCACTCACTTTCCAACCGAGAAAGTGCCCAGGAACGCATTCTCGAGCCCCATTCGCTGGTAAGCACCGGCCTGCGATGGCATGTCCGAGCCTACAATGAAGAAACGTATGATTTTCGTGATTTTGTTCTGTCGCGATTTGTGGACGCCCAGGTTTTACCCGAAACGGCAGAATCCAGTCCTCAATATGATGATGACTGGATGGAACTCGTCACCCTGAAGCTGGCGCCTCATCCCCAACTTAGTGAACAAAAGCGGGACAGCCTGCTGATTGATTACCATTGCACAGGGGGAATAGATGGAGAGTCAGAGGGAGACGTGATTGAAATACAGGTCAGACGTGCTTTGATTGGTTACGTGCTACAGCGACTCTCTGTGGACACCAGCGCCGACCACAGCATGAACCCGGATGCCCACCAACTGATTGTCCTTAACCGGGACGAGATAGAGCCCTTTGCAGGATGGGCGTTTCACTAATTCTTTTTTTTTAAGACGTCGGCAATAGGTCGGTAAAACGTCAGCAATAAATTAGTCGACACCTGCCAGCGGCCATTCTTTTTCCACATCGTACACCAACCCCTCTGGAGTCGATGTCGACCTCACCAGTGCAAAACTATTCACGTGCCAGGTAAATGGATGAATTTTCTTCTGTACATGTTTTTTAGTGGCCTTACGCATTAACGTCATGTGGGCATTGTAAGGGCGCATATCCATTTGTAATCCACACTCGAGAGCCCCGTCTCGTAAAGCCAAAGCCAGGGTGACTAATGTACCCGGCATACAACCTGGGCCTATCCAGAGGATGCGCGGCTTATGCCAGTAACCTGCGGAATCAATGGTAAGCACGAATGGAGAGCCCTGTAACTTGTCAGCCACGCTCTCTACACAAGATTGTTGGTCAGAGTCTACATTGCCCAGAAAAGCCAGGGTAATGTGAAGATTGGCGGGTTTAACCTGCCGGCCACCACCATGAGCCAGGACAGGTTTGCTGTGGAGATTAATTTGTTGTCGTAAGGATCCATTAGGCCATAGCGCAAAAAACAATCGCCGGCTTTCCTGCTCCATTGCACTTCCGGCAAAACCTCTTTCCGCTTCAACCTCAACCTTGTCTGACGACATCCAGCAATCCCTGCAATGCACAAAAAACGGTTTGCTCACGAACAGAGGCCCGGTCTCCACTGAAGTGCTCGGTGCGGATCACAGGCTCCTGTCCTTCTACCTCCCAGGCCAGGCATACGGTCCCCACTGGTTTTTCGGCACTACCGCCACCCGGCCCTGCTATTCCGCTCACAGCCACGCTTACCTGAGCTTCACTGCATGACAATGCTCCAGTTACCATTTCCTGTACAGTTTGCTCACTAACGGCACCGTGCTTTTCCAGGGTTGCCAAAGCCACTCCGAGCATGTCCTGCTTAGCCTGGTTGGAATAGGTGACAAAGCCACGATCAAACCATCGGGAACTACCAGTAATCTCGGTAATCGCGGCCGCTATGCCGCCTCCGGTGCAGGATTCGGCACTGGTTAGCATCCAGCCTTTAGCCAGCAATGCTTCGCCCAACTGGTGAACTATGTGAGAGGATTCCATAGGCAGAGCGTAACCCAAACCTGATCAGCAGGTCTGCACTACAAATAATGATAAACAGAAAAATTTCGAATTAACTGGCAACGCCTGTTGGAGACTGGTTATCGGTCTCCTGTTCTTGACCGCTGACTTCAGTGCAATTACGACCTCGCCGTTTGGCCCCGTACAGGGCGGAATCCGCGCGCTCAATGAGTGTGTTCGGGGTTTCTCCCGGTCTAAATTCCGCTACCCCGGCAGAAAAGGTAGGCAGCTCTATCGCCTCTGTACGCCTCAACTCGACCACTTCCTCCGCACGCTGGCGAACCTTATTAAGCGCACAAACCACACCTTCTTGTGTGGTGTTAGGCAAGATCACTGCAAACTCCTCACCGCCATAACGCGCCACAAGATCGTGGTGACGGAAAATAGAGAGAATCTGTTTGGAATAGGCTCGTAATACCTCGTCACCCGCCGCATGGCCACGAAGATCGTTAACAGATTTAAAATGATCCAGATCCATCAATATCAGTCCCAAGGGAGACCCATGGCGCTGCACACGACTCACTTCATCTTCCAGGCGACGCATAAAGGCTCTTCGATTTGGCAGGCCGGTCAACTCGTCAGTAAGACTCAGCAAACGCACTCGATCCAGCTCATCGTTAAGCTGCTGATTGTCATCTTCAATAATGCTGAGATATTCCTGCGCGCGAGAAAATTTTTCATCCAGAGTTCGATGACCTTCTGTCATCTCCTCCATGGCTTTAACAAGCTCGCTACGACGTGATTCCAGATCTTCCATGGAGGGAGATTTCTGCAACGTCGCCAGAGCTTCTTCAAGGATCCGACCAAAGCTCTCGCTCTCAGTTATCGCCTCACCCATTTGTGAAACGAAATCACGTTGCAGCTTCTGCATCTCATCACGTTTTTCGTTCAGATGAGCGCGGTAGGCTGAAGTGGCACGAAATTCAGCCATAACTTCAACCGAATCAGGTTTTGCGGGTGGTGGAGCTGAAACGCTCTGCTCTTCAGATGGCGCTTGCACTGAAGGTGCTTTAGGTGCCGAACCACCAAACTGCTCAATGACCGGGCTCAGTGCTGGGGCAAGATCACCGCCCTGAAAGTTACCAGATTTTGCCAGCTCATCAGCAAGAGCCTCCACGGAACGGTTGAGAACAGCAAGCTCAGACACAGAAAGAGGCGGCGTTAAACGTAACTGCACTAAACGCAAATGAGTATGTAAAGGTGAGTCTACAGGTATCAGGGAGATACAGGATTCCATCAACATATCCAGAAAACTGGCGTAGGCCTCTTCTGTTTTATGGTGATCGTCATTCATCTCGGACAACATCTGTTCGATGTGGCCATGGATAATTGCACCTGAAGGAGATACCTTCAGGTCGTCTAATAACGTAAGAACCTTATTCAAAACCGGTGAGTTTTGGCGGTTCTTTTCTATATCGTCCATTCAAAAGCCCCTGACTACAGGCATCACTGCATACAACCCCACAGATACCGGCAAAACTGCTGTGATAAAATTACTGAGGTAAAGCTGCACTACAAGATACGCCATTCCGTATAAATGCTTCATGCCAGCAACTCTGCTGGCTTATGCACCTATTTGTTATAATTATGGCTATATTATAACCTGACTTTTACCTCCAGTTACACAGTGAAAACTGAAATTACTGCACTAAAATTGCAGTGACAGGTAACTCTATATCAGCTTTACTGCTATACGAACCTCTCCCGAATCACATCTGCTGGCATATCCGGAAGAATTATTATTATTTTTAACAACATAAACCCATCGCCCCATAAGAATTTCCCTGTGCATCAAAAGCGACCCATAAAACCAGATTTCTGTTTTGTGAGCCATGCACGTATTGGCGATTGTGGATTTACCCGAAACATGCGATAACTGCTACACTACCTGTGTGTACTAAACAGGAGTTGTGTGTGTACTAAACAGGAGTTGGTACCAGCGAAGCTAAGGAATAATTAACTAAAAATAACGGAACCACCTGTTATTCATTTTAAGTACTCAAATCGAGTAACCTACGAGGAATTGCCAACATGAAACTACCAAAGGCTGTAACCCGTAATATCGCTAGAGCCATGCTTATCTGCTTTGCTCCATTCGCCGTATTTGCTCCTGTCAGCCAGGCAGCAATGATTGGGACAGATCAGGTCATTTCAAGCACACAAGCCCAGTCGGACAGAGCTCATTTAATTGAGTCCTTAAGCCGTGCCGACCTGGCAGACCAATTACGTAGCGCTGGCGTTGATCCCGTTCAACTTCAAGATCGTGTAGATAGCCTGACAGACGATGAAGTTGCTCTACTAAATGAACAACTCGACGAGCTGCCTGCTGGTGGCGGTATTCTGGGTGTTGCCGTTTTTATCTTCGTTGTGTTGCTGATTACTGACGTTTTGGGTTACACCAATATATTCCCGTTCGTTAAAAAGACGGTCAATTAAAAAATATGCTTAATCTACGGGCCACCCATTACCTGGGTGGCCCGATCTTTTTTACCCTTCTCATAATTGTCCTCACCGGTTGCGCCAGCGCACCACAAACAGCACAACTGCTTGAACAACCGCAAGGATTACCGCAAAAACACGAGCTCACTCAAGTCCCGTTTTATCCGCAAAAAAAATACCAATGCGGACCTGCGGCACTGGCAACAGTTCTGCAACAATCTGGAGTAAATATTTCACCTCTGGAACTGGTTCCCGAAATTTATCTTCCTGCCCGCAAGGGTTCGCTGCAAATTGAAATGCTGGCATCCAGCCGGCGCCATGGGCGCATCGCCTATCGCATTGACCCAAACTTACAATCACTATTTAAAGAAGTATCAGCTGGCAACCCGGTACTGGTATTACAAAACCTTGGCTTATCCTGGGCACCCACCTGGCACTATGCCGTAGTGGCAGGGTTTGATTTCGCAAGCGAAAAAGTGATTTTACGTTCTGGAGAGATAGAGAGACACCAAACTTCACTGGAAACCTTTGAGCGCACCTGGGCGCGCAGCAAATACTGGGGCATTGTTGTTTTACCACCCGACAAATTGCCTGAAACTGCAGACGCTATACGTTATGTGAAAACCGTAGCTGCGCTGGAAAAGATAAACCGTTGGCAAGATGCTAATACCGCTTATAACACTGCATTAATTCGTTGGCCCGGTAATCTAATAGCACAAATGGGCTTGGGGAATAGTTATTACATGCTGAAAAACTTACCTGCTTCCGAACAAGCCTTTCGATCTGCAAGTTTAGAACATCCTGATTTTGGAGCCGCTTTTAACAATCTGGCGCAGGTGTTAATGGAAAGGGGAAAAATCATCGAGGCAAAAAGCCATGCTTTACGCGCAATAGAAATTGGGGGGCCACAACTTGAAAGTTTTCAGAATACGCTGCGAGAAATTAATCAGCAGCAGAAAATGAAATAACTAACAGCTAATCACCAACAGTAATAACTACTGAACCAATTGGTTCATATCAAAGATAGGCAACAAAATCGCAATAACAATAAACAACACAATACCCCCCATTGCTACAATCAACAGGGGCTCAAATAAACCCATAGCGCCTGCAATTAACGTCTCCACCTCACGCTCCTGCCCCGATGCGGCTCTATCCAGCATCTCTTCCAGGTTACCACTGGCTTCACCACTAGCGATCAAATTAACGGTCATAGGCGGAAAATAACCGCATGCCTCTAATGCCAGATGTATCCCTGAACCTTCGCGAACCCGTCTGGCGGCTTCATCCACTGCTTCGCGCATGGGCATATTTGTCATGACCTGTGCAGATATACGCATACCTTCCAGCGCTGGAACACCACTGGCAACCAGGATGCTAAACGTGCGCGCAAACCGGGAAGTTTCCACTCCCCTGACCAGGCGCCGAAATATGGGTAGCGATAGT
>JAUVNZ010000060.1 GCA_030599435.1 Gammaproteobacteria bacterium
AGCGTGGTTTTGCCCGAGGACTTGTGGGCAGCAGAAATAAACAGGTGAGCCATAGTGTTTGTTCTTAAAAATATTAGCGGGCTGTTGAATGATCATCAGGTGAGTGCGAGACAAGGCAAGCAAGGCGAAATATAGCAGTTTTGTACAAGGATGTACTTATGTCGCGAAGCCCATGGATGGGCGAAAGCGACTTGCAAATTGTTTGCCGTTTCATGCCCCGCATTTTGAGCCAGATTTTCCTTGGTACCCCTTGAGGGTGAACGCAGTATCATGCCGCATGAGGATTATTCAACAGTCTGCTAAGCGGCGGCCCCGAAGTTTTCTTTTCTCCGCGCCTCCCACATTGTTTTAGCCTGTGCCTCAGCTGAGGCCATGTCATCGGCACGTCCCATCATTTTCAGGGTTATAGCGGTGGTGCCAATGACGGCGCCAATACCATATTCGTCGTTGTCATCACCTAACCAGGCAGCGCGTAGGCGTTGAACGTCCAGTTCTGCATCTTTGACGTGACGTCGGGAATACAAAGCCGGCCATTCTTCATCACTCATTTCACCATTGTGCACGCTCTGTACCAGACAAACTGCATCAGGATCACGCTCTATTTCACCACCATCACCTTTAATGACGGCCAGATGTGGTTGTTTGAGCAACAAAGCGGCTTCCTGATGCATGGGGCGATAACCAGGATGAAAAATGCCCTGCATCATATGTTCGGCATTAAAGGGATTCAGCATGCGCGCAATAGTGTGCACTGGTGAACGTAATCCCAGGATAGGGCGTAATTCAATAATTTCATGCAGTTTGGGGCTCAGGTGTTCGAGACCGAGATAGGCAAAACCTGTTTCGCGTATTTTGTCCGCAGATTCCTGTAAGGAAGTGCAGGGGGCTATACCCAGGGCAGCTAGCACATCTTTAGTGTATAGACGTCCGGCAGTATGGCCGCTGGCGCCATGCATAAATGTATTTACTCCATTTTGGGCAAGTAGCAGTGTTGATAAAATAAACCACGGTAACTGGCGTCGTTTACCCGCATAGCTGGACCAGTCCAGGTGAATTTCGGGGGCATTATCAGGAATGGTCAGGCTTTCTTTGACGGCGCGAATAAAACCAGCCAGTTCTTCTGGTTCTTCTTCTTTGACACGCATTAACATCAGGAAGGCGCCCAGTTGTTCTGGCAGAACTTCATCTGCAAGTATCATGCGGAAGGCGTCATAGGCTTCGTCCTGTGTCAGTGGACGTGAGCCATTCTTTCCCTTGCCAAGAATGCGGACGTACTGTGCAAATGGGTGTTCTGTGGTCATATCTGTTTACCGCGTCTTCACTTTCCTGTGAGCCTGTAAAACGGTGTCGTTTGGTTATGGTGACTAACCATAAATGGGTAGTTAATCCTGAGAAACGAGATGGGGATCAGTTTTTTCGTTTGCCAGACTTAGAGGTAGAAAACGGAGAATTTTGATTGCAATCATGACAGCTACAAAGGCTACCGCAACTCCGCCAAGTCCCAAAAATACTTCAGGGGAGGTAGGTGTGTAATTAACGACTACGCCATCGTAAAAGCTGCTGCTAACTTCTTTGCCCGGAAACAATTCCATGGGGAATGCCTGTCCGCCAATTATGATCATGTACATTTGTGATAGCCCACCCATAATGACCATAACCGCTGCTGATACAGTCCAGCCGATGGAGCCGCGGAAAGCTGGTGCATAACAAATGGCTAGTGGAAATAGAGTGCCCAGTAACATGTAACCAATCCAGAACAGGCCACTGTATACGTTGTTGCCTTCGAGGATGAAATGCTCCACACCGTGGTGTTGAGTGGCGTAAAGATTAGTGAGATGAAAGATCACTACAAAAAGTAATACTGCTGCAACGAACAGTCCTTGCAGGCGTTGTAACCGAGCGACGACATAACTACCGAGTTCACGCCCAGTCCATTTGTAGGTGGCTAATAAAGCAATCAGGAAAAATGCCAGGCCGAACGAGAATGACATAATAATAAACATGGGCGCCATAATAGCGGCATCGTAATATTCTCGAGCAACAATAAAGCCGAAAATTGAACCAGTACCAGTGGTCAGTGCCAGACGCCAGACAAAAGCAAAAAAACCGGCAGTGTGTGAATACTTATTCAATTTACGATGTAACATGGTTAGCAGGTAAACGCCGACAATGGCGAAAAAGCCGTTATACAAAATCATGTTCCAGGCAAAAATAGATTTGAAGTTGTAGTAGGTCATGGCCACAATCATTCGATCGGGGCGACCAAGATCCAGCACCAGCACCATCAGGCCACCGGTAAGTAGAGCCAGTGCCATTAAGCCGGAAAGCGGTGCCAACGGTTTGTATGCCGTTTTGCCAAATACTGAGGAAATAGAAGCCACATTCAGTGCGCCTGAAGCAGCAACAATCAGGAACACGGCAAATACATGCGGCATGCCCCAGACAATCTGGTTGCTCATACCGGTGACCCAATGGCCGTTGTGTTCCATGTAATACGCAGAGCCCAGAGCAGCAGCTATCATTAGGACTAATAAGCTTAACAGGCCATAGTAACCTTTACTGTTGCCGGCGATTTCACGGAAGGTTATGGGTTTCATTCCTGGTTGCTCACTATAGGTTGCTTTTCATAATCGTTCATTTTGTTATCTAAAGGCCCTGGTAACGTACACCCAGATCCAGGCGCAGGTCACCGCGAATTTCTGTTGAGGCTTCTGCAGTCATGCGTTTGGCAATATCACTGTTGGCATCGTTTAGGTTGCCGAACAGGATGGCCTTTTCCGGGCAAGCTTCAGCACAGGCCGGTATTTCACCATTATCAACACGGTGTACGCACAGGGTACAACTTTCTACGGTGCCTTTGCCGCGTGGAGAGTATTCTTTCTGGTTGGTAATGGTTTCGTGCACAAAAGAACGTGCCTTGTAGGGGCAGGCCATCATGCAATAACGGCAACCAATGCAAATATGTTTATCCACCAGCACGATACCATCGGCACGTTTGAACGAAGCGCCGGTAGGGCACACATCAACGCATGGTGGATGTGCACAGTGTTGACACATCAAAGGCAGTTTGGTGGTGTGTCCGGATTTTTTGTCGCGCAAGGTAACGGTGCGGATCCATTGTGCATCTGTTTCAGGACGACCAAAGCCGGTAAGGTTGTGTTCATCATTACAGGCGGTCACACACTTGTCACAATTGTCGGCACATTTATTGGTGTCAATCAGGAAACCCCAACGTACTTCACTGCTGGCAGCTTCATCCGCAGGTTTTGCTCGTGCAATGCTGGTAAACAGTACTCCAGGGCCGAGTGTTAATGCGCCAGCAACCGCAGCACTGCCGCCGAGTAACTTGCGTCGATAAGTATCGATTTGATTCTTGTCTTCCCGAATCATAATCCGCCTCTCATCTTATGTTTGGTTTTGCCGCCACCCGGCACAGAAGTATGGCACTGAAAGCAATCAATCGAAACAGCAGCATAATCGTGACATTCGCGGCAAAAGTGTTTTGGGTTACTAACCGTTACCGGTTTATTGTCTTTATCTTTTACGACATGACAGGTGAAACACTCTTTCAAGCTATGTTTTTTGGTGCGAACACCTTTGTGCATGGTTTCGTCACGCTGATGTTGCAACAAGTCCATGTGATTTTTGCGCATGAAATCGGTGTCTTCAACACACTGCTCACCTTTGATAGCATCAGGGATGTCTGGCCGCGGTGCACCAGCCGTGGCTGTTAAAGAAAAAAGCACACAGACAACGGCAGCAAGCCAGAGTCTTTGTTGTTTAGTGCTTTTAGCTTTCATCTTTTCCTTTTCCTCTTTTCTCTGCCTTTATTCGCCCAGACCCATCTGGATGTAACCTGTCGGGCAGACATCAGCACAGATATGACAGCCAACACATTTGTTGTAGTCAGTATCTACATATCGACCTGTGGTGGAGTCGTCTTTTTTAACTTTAAAGACTGCATCCTGAGGGCAGTAAATAACGCAGTTGTCACATTCGAAACACATACCACAGCTCATGCAGCGTTTAGCTTCTTCTATAGTATCTTCTTCTGAAAGTGCATTCATGCGTTCTTCAAAGTGACCCAGAACTTCTTCCGAGCTGGGTACGTCTTCGGTACGAATGTGACGTAACTCATTTTCAAAATGGCCCAGAAACAACTTCTCTGAAGAAATGATTTGATGTGCAGAACGGTCTTCATAGTTGTGGATGGCATAGTCTGCCTCAGAGGTACCGTGCAGGCCACGGTCGATAGGCCGAGTATGCTCGTCGCCGTCCTGATCAAAATGGGTAGGCTCGTGATCAGTTTCGCGTAACTTGTTCAGTAGGTCGAAGTGATGCACGTCTACTTTCGGACGCTTGCCGGACTTTTCATTCTTGAGGTAGTGATCGATGCTTTCAACGGCCACTGAGGCCTGGCCGATAACCGTAGTCAACAGGTGCGGTTGCACGATGTCGCCAGCAACAAAGAAGCCAGGTTTGTTAGGCACCTGGAAGTTTTTATCGGCGTCGATTAAGCCGCGCTCGTTACCAAAATCTTCCATACCCTTCAGGTTTCCGGTCTGACCGATGGCAGCAACGATAAGATCGGCGTCGATATCGTATTCAGAACCTTCAACAGGGGTCATCTTGCCGCCTTCCCACTGTAGCTTACGTACGCGCAGTGCTTTGGCTCGACCGTTCTCGCCCATGACCACTTCAACTGGATCAATGGAATCGATAATTTCGACACCTTCGCGGGTGGCATCGTCAATTTCATGTTGGGCTGCAGCCATGTTTGCAACAGGGTGACGTGACAACAGAGCCACTTCGGCCCCTTCTCGCTGGGCAACACCAGCCACATCGTGGGCGGTTTGACCGAGGATGATGTGCTCGGGACGGTCATTGTCGTGAATGTCAGTGATTTTACCAATACGGCGGGCAACGGATGCCACGTCAATGGAAGTATCACCACCACCGATAACCACAACCTTACCGGCGACACCTTTGAGGCGGCCTTCGTTAAAGGCGGCGAGGAAAGCTACACCCGACAGGCAATTGTTGGCTTCGGAAAAGTTATCAATCGGTAAGTCACGACCCGACTGTGCGCCGATGGCAAACAATACGGCGTCAAAGTCTTTTTCCAGTTCTGCCAGAGTTACATCTTCACCGACGCGGGTTTTCAGACGAGTTTCCACGCCCATGTCGATGATGCGATTCATCTCACCATGTAGCACGTCACGCGGGGTACGATAACCGGGAATGCCGTACATCATCATGCCACCCAGATCTTCATGGTCGTCGAAGATGGTGCAGGCATGGCCTTTACGGCGAAGTTGATAAGCTGCCGCCATACCGCATGGGCCGCCACCAATAATGGCCACTTTTTTGCCACTATCAGGACCAGACTCGAACTTCAGGCCATTTTCCAGAGCGGTGTCGCCAATGTGTTGTTCGATTGCGTTGATGCCGACAAAATCGTCAACCTGGTTACGGTTACAACCATCCTGACACGGGGCAGGGCAAACACGACCCATCACCGAAGGGAAAGGATTGGCATCAGTAGAGCGACGGAAGGCATACTCCTGCCAGCTCATTTCGTCGGTTGGTTTCTCAATACCGCGAACGATATTCAACCAGCCGCGAATGTCTTCGCCTGAAGGGCAGCTTCCCTGACAAGGAGGCGTTTGATTAACATAGGTTGGACACTTGTGTGATGTGTCACCCTTAAAGATTTGCCCACTCCAATCGGTAACGGTGTGGTCACCATCCTCGTATTTACGGAAAGTATATTCTTTGGTTACTTTATCTGCTGGCGTTGCCATAACGTTAATCTCCTAATCCACTTGTGCGTTAGGTCGTTCATTTCTTTATAAAGAGTTTATAAAAAATATTACTAATTAAAGTTCTATTCTTTTGTTCCTAGCTGGATGGCATCGCCAACCACCTGGTGCAAACTGGTTATCATATCCATGGGGAATTGGTAAGCAGGCAGCGCCTTGCTGAACTGTGCTTTACAAATAGCACAAATTGCCACCATGGAATTTACATCATGCTCATCAACGACCTGCTTCAAGGCTTGCATGCGGGGCATAGCACCTTTGATACGTAGTTCCATTAGATCGTCGGTTAATAGTCCTCCACCGCCTCCACAACAAAATGTGTTCTCGTGGATGGTTTCAGGTGACATGTCAAAGAAATGGTTGGCAGAAGCTTTAATCAATTCGCGCGGTAGAATGAACTGCCCGCCAGGCATATTGCCCATGCGTGAGGCGCGCGCCACGTTACAGGAATCATGGAAGGTTATGCGACGATGGTCGTTGGCTTCCTTATCGAGATTTAAAGCGCCACGTTGAATCAAGTCATGAGTAAATTCAACAATGTGCTGCGGTGCTGGATAGTTGGGATCCAGAAAATCGAACGGTCCGACTAAAGTATTCCAGAAACTGTAAGCAACGCGCCAGGCGTGGCCACATTCGCCGACAATAATGCGTTTGACGCCCAGTTCTTCTGCGGCATCACGAATACGTTGCGCACACTTTTTCAGGTTGTCGCCACTGCCGATAAACATAGAAAAATTGGCAGCTTCTGATGCATAAGAAGAAAGCGTCCAGCTTATTCCTGCCTGGTGAAAAACTTTGCCATAACCAATCAGGCCATCAATATGTGGTTCTGCAAAAAAATCAGCAGATGGCGTAATCAGTAACACATCGGCGCCTTTAACATCCACCGGATACTTAACGACTACGCCAGTTTCTTCTTCGACTTCTTCTTCCAGGCCTTCCAGAGTATCGATTAAAGCGGGTTTCGGTAGCCCGAGGTTGTTACCTATTGTTTGTAGTTTGCCGAGAATTTCATTGCAGTATTTCTGACCCTTACCAATGGTATCCATAACATCTCGAGCAGCCATGGAAACTTCGGCTGTATCAATACCGTAAGGGCAAAATACCGAGCAGCGCCGACACTGAGAGCACTGATGATAATAATTGTACCATTCGTCCAGCATTTCCTGATCAAAATCACGTGCACCTACCAGCTTGGGGAAATATTTTCCTGCAAAGGTATAGTAACGACGGTAAACGCTGCGCAGTAGATCCTGGCGTGCGACAGGCATATTTTTGGGGTCTTTGGTGCCAAGGTAATAATGGCATTTGTCGGTGCAGGCGCCGCACTTTACACAACTATCGAGGAAGGTAACCAGGGCGCGAGAACCTTTAACTAACTCACCCAGGCGCGCTACGGCTTTTTCCTGCCAGTCATCCACCAGTTCGCCGGGGAAACCGATTTTTTCCTGAATGACCGGTTTGGCAACAAAGGTTTTGCTGTGTGCCATTGAATCGACTTCATAGCGCGGCGTATCGATGATCTCGATATTGTTGAACAGCTCTGGAGTGTCAAATTTGGCGGCCACGTTTCGTATCTCTTTCTTTTGTATTGTTTTTATTCTGCCGTCCAGCCCGCCGTGTGGCGAACCTCACGTGGATTATCAACCTGGTTACGTGTTGGCATAAAAAACATTCCTGGCACGTGCAGTAGTTTGCTGATGGGAAAAATCACCATCAGGGTGATAACCAGGCTTAAATGAAGTAGCACAAAGACGTCAGCAGGTAATGGCTGCAGATCGAAGTACATCAATCCCAGCATGTATGCTTTGACTGCAACAATGTCGGTGTGTGACAGATATTTAATACCTAAACCACTAAGGCCAATTGCCATAAGAAGTGCAAGCATTAAGTGATCGGACAGGCTAGAAATGTAACGTACACGGTCTACTAAAAAGCGACGCGCCCATAAACCAGCAAGACCAAATAACATGCCAAAGGCAGCGTATTTACCGAAGGGTTGAATCAGGGCAACAATCGTCCACACAGGTTCCTGGAAATAACGTAGATGACGGAAAAGTACGAGGGCGAGTGCTACATGGAAAACCCAGCCAAATAACCAGGTCCATTTATTAGATTTAAACAAGCTTTGAAAAACAGTCACTTCTTTGGTCATGCGCCATACGACACCAGTTTTAGTGGTAGGGGCAGGTGTGGTCGGAATCTTTAATGGCGCAGGCGTGCGCG
>JAUVNZ010000070.1 GCA_030599435.1 Gammaproteobacteria bacterium
ACTGGCCTCGGAAAGTGTATTGCGCCCCGATTCTGACCAGTCTGCATCGAAGCTGTATTGTGTACTTAACCAGGCCAATGCGCCTGTGATCGATAACAGTAACACTATAAAAAGTGCATTTTGTATACGAACCTGATTATGTGTTTTATGTGTGACCAGCATTTTTTAGTTTTTAATTATTAGTTTGCTTTAATGTTGAAGTCGGTCAGCATCAAGACGATGCACACTTAAAATAAGACAAAGCCCCGTCAACAACAGATAATAAATAATATCTGTGCTACTAAAATTACCCTGCAATAACGCCTGGTAATGACTCAGCATGGACAAATAAGTAAATAGTTCGCCACTGCTTCCAGTAGTTCCTGCCAGATTTAATATCCACAACAACAATAAAATGCCAAAACTACCAATGGCGGCCACAGTAGGCTGGCTGGTTAGGGTAGAAATAAATAAACCAACACTGCAAAAAGTGGCCAGAAGTAATATTAGCCCCAACAATCCTGAAAACCAGATGCCAACATCCAGTGCGCCACCAGCAAGCAAGCTTAATGGCATGAGCGCAATTAATATCAACATGATCAATACAAAACTAAAAACACCAACAAACTTCCCGAGAATAATTTCGGTCATGGAAACTGGTGCACTAATTAACAGGCTCAGGGTTTGGCTACGACGTTCTTCACTCACCAGACGCATGGTTAGCAGAGGTACTACTAGCAAAAGCACCGTCGCCGCTGTGCTATATAAAGGTGCGACAATAATGTCGGTGACGCCAGGACCAGTGGGAGCTGCAGCGAGGCGAGGTTGCAACTGCAAGAATAAATCGACATACAACAGGAAAAAATAGGCGCATAAACCTTGTATTACGGCAAGAATCACCCAGGCCAGCGGCGAGAGAAAAATCGAACGTAATTCACGCCCTGCAATTGTCCAGATCATTGGTTTAAATTTTCCAAAATAATATTCTCAAACCGAGTTATTAATAAAAAAGTTCTCATGCTGCTTCTGTTTCCGATTCATCGTTACTTTCTGTTTCGGAAGTGGTGATGTCGACAAAAATTTCTTCCAACGAGCGTTTTACTGGAGTGAGTTCGAGAAGCTCCCACCCCTGTGCTACGGCCGTTTGTGCAATTTCTGCTGCGGGACTGGTTTCGGGATCATGTTGAATACGTAAGCAACCATTCTCGAGTTTATCGATAGCATTAACGCCATTGATAGACAGCAAGGAGTCATAGTTGTCCGGTTTCCCAAAACGCACCATAAGACTGGAGGTTTGCATGTGCTGCGCCAGTCCTTCAATGCTGTCATTCAATACCAGTTTACCCTGGTGAATGATTTGTACCTGATCACAGGTCGTCTGTACCTCTGGCAATATATGGGTCGATAAGATTACGCTGTGTTCACCACCTAATTCACGAATCAGGTTTCGTATTTGACGAATCTGAATTGGGTCCAGGCCAACTGTGGGTTCATCCAGTACAACAACGGCGGGAGAATGGATAATAGCCTGTGCGATACCAACACGTTGTTGATAACCCTTGGATAGATTGGAGATGAGTCGGCCGCCAACATCACCTAATCCGCACCGATCTTTAACCGAATTAATTGCCCTGGATTGTTTGTTGCGAGCGACGCGATTAAGGCGTGCACAAAAACGCACATATTCGTCGACGGTCAGTTCACGATACAGCGGGGGTAACTCAGGTAAATAGCCAATTTCGGCCTTGGCTGCCTTGGGCTGATCAAGTATATCAAGCCCATTGATGGTAATGCGGCCATGATGAGGAGCCAGGTTACCGGTAATCATCCGCATGGTGGTGGATTTACCGGCACCGTTAGGACCAAGAAAGCCCAGCACTTCACCACGGCGAACTTCAAAGCTGAGATCATCCACGGCTCGGTGGGAACCATAAAGGCGCGTCAATTGTTCGACTTTTATGAGAGTTTGGTCAGACATTGTCGCCTATTATGTATGCTTGTCATCAGCTTGCCTATAACCTGAGAGAATACATATGATATATTCTCAAGCGTAAAGTTCAAACAGGTTGTTGATGTTCAATAAACCACAGAATTAAACCATATAATAAAAAACACAGGGTGGTTAATAAAACGGTGGAATACCCTTACTGTGTAAAATTTGGCTTTGGTGGAGCCGGTATCGCATCACGCCTGAAGTGGCTGGAACTTGATTTCAGTGATCATGTGACGGCATGGCAATTACAGGAAATAGTGATTGTGCCAAATTCACAATCAATCATCGATGGTTTTTACGCCTATCTGGAGAGTATCGATGAAGCTAGACCATTTTTAGCTGATAAGGTTACTGTCGATCGGTTGAAACTCACTCAGAAAAAATATCTGGAAAATTTAGGTATAAATTTTGATAAACCCGAGTATTTTGAATCCAGACTGCGTGTCGGCCAGGCCCATGCCTGGATTGGCTTGAGTTTGAGCCTATACCAGTGCGCCTATCGGTTATTGACCCAACTTATCACTGACAATATTCCAGCAGACTGTAATAAAACTCAGTTCGAAGAATTCCGTACGTTTATCCATAAAATAACTTCTCTGGATATGTCATTAGCCATAGAAACCTATCATATCGCACAGGTGCAAACATTAGAGGATTCATTAGACAGAGCTCAGGTTCAGGAAAACCAGTTACGTCTTGAAGCCAGTACCGATGCCTTAACGGGCCTTTACAACCATGAATATATTTTGATGACCCTGCGAAAAACGCTGGAAGAAGATGCGCTGGCTGGGCAACCGACTTCGGTGGTGATGGCGGATCTGGATCACTTCAAGGAAATTAATGACACTTATGGCCACCCGGTAGGTGATAAGGTATTGGTGGAAGTATCGCGCCGTTTGGGAACCGCCTTACGAGATCTTGATAGCCTGGGACGTTATGGCGGCGAAGAATTTATGATCGTGCTGAAAAACACTCCACTGTCTACCGCAATGTCAGTGGCTGAACGTATACGTGAACATATTACTACCGGTCCGATAAGTTTGCATGACACCAAAGTAGACACGACGATCAGCCTTGGAGTGGCTGTAGTGCATCCTGGCGATGAGGCAGATGATATTGTAAAGCGTGCCGATAAAGCACTGTATGAGGCCAAAGCAGCAGGACGCAACTGTGTTAAATCTGCAGATTAGTTATGCTTTTGCTCGGGGTTGATACTGGTGGTACCTTCACTGATTTTGTTTTACTGGCCGAGTCCGATGGACAGGCATCTGCGCTTACAATCCACAAAGTTCTTTCTACGCCTCATGCGCCAGAGCAGGCAATTCTTCAAGGTATTGAAGAGTTAGGCCTAGGTGAGTCGGGAAAAGGTAATCACGAAGAACTTATTGTGGTGCACGGCTCTACTGTGGCAACCAATGCAGTCCTGGAAAATAAAGGAGTGCGCACTGTCTTTATTACCAATTACGGTTTGCGTGATTTATTAACCATTGGTCGCCAGGCTCGGCGAGAGCTCTACAATCTTAATCCTCAAACAATTAATCCCCCTGTGCCTCGCGAACTATGTTTAGAAACGGGCGGGCGTTTAACCTCCGCAGGCGAAGAGCTTGAAGCACTGTCTGAAAAAGAGCTTTCGCTGCTTAAGGCCATGTTGGAAAAGCTGGCGCCACAAGCAGTGGCCATCAATCTATTGTTCTCATGGCTTGACGATCAATATGAAAAACGAATTGCCGAAATTGTACCCAAAGGCATGTTTATTTCACGTTCATCTGTAGTTTTACCTGAATATCGTGAGTACGAGCGTGGAATTACTACTTGGTTAAACGCCTCAGTTGGCCCGATAGTAGAAGGCTATTTGCAACGTCTGTGCAAAGCTCTCCCACAGACAAAAGTATCAGTTATGCAAAGTGCTGGCGGTACCATTGAAGCCGAACAGGCAGCAGACCAGGCAGTGCAGCTACTATTGTCTGGCCCTGCTGGTGGAATGGCGGGAGTGATGCACATAGGCCAACTTGCGAATGAGCATCGATTACTCAGTTTTGATATGGGCGGCACCTCCACAGATGTATCGCTTATTGATGGTGGTGTGGAAAGTAAAACGACTGGAAATAAAAACATTGAGCTGCAACTCACCACAGAAGGCCATATTGGCCCTTACCCAGTGGGTGTCCCTATGGTGGATATGCATACCATTGGAGCCGGGGGCGGTTCTATTGCACGAGTGGATGGCGGTGGTTTATTGCAGGTGGGCCCGGAGTCTGCTGGTGCTGATCCGGGTCCGGCCTGTTATGGCAAAAGTGGTACAAAACCTACGGTGAGCGACGCCAATCTGGTGTTGGGTCGTTTGCGCAGCGAGGCTTTTCTCGGTGGCAGACTATCACTGGATGAAACGGCCGCCCGTAAAGCGGTGACATCTGTGGCTGAGCCAATGGGGTTGTCAGTAGAAGCAGCGGCACAGGGTATTATCGATGTGGCCAATGAAAATATGGCGCGTGCGCTGCGAGTAATGTCGGTGCAGCGTGGGTTAGATCCAGCTGAACTGACTCTGGCCTGTTTTGGTGGCGCAGGGGGGTTGCATGTGTGTGCCCTGGCAGAATCACTGGGCATGAAAAAAGCCTTAGTACCGGTGCATGCAGGCGTACTGTCAGCATTGGGTATGCTGGTTGCACCCCGTGCCAGGCATCTTTCCAGAACCATTAATTGCTTGTTGTCCAGCGCCGACGAAGCTGGTTTAGAGGATGAAGTTAACAAGCTGGCTAAAAAAGGCCGTCAGACCTTAACCAGGGAAGGCTTTGTAGAACAAGAGATTGAAATAAAGCCCAGTATGGATGTGCGTTACCACGGTCAATCCTATGTTATAAACCTGCCCTGGAAAAACGTCAGGCAAATTGCAGAAGCATTCCATGTCATGCACGAAACTTTGTACGGGCACCGCCTGGACCTGGCGATTGAACTGGTGAACTTACGTGTAAAGGTACAAGGGCCGCGCCCTGTTATTTCTTTACACCAGGAGAAACAAGTAAACAACAAATTAGCCAACACAGAACCATTGGTAAGAAAAGCGAAACTTGCGGGTATAAATGAACCAGTTTCTATCTATGTTCGGGACTCCCTGCCAACTGACGAAAAAATATTAGGTCCTGCTCTTATTACAGAAAGCATATCAACGACTTATGTTGCGCCAGACTGGTCGTGTGTCATGGATGTAAACGGAAGCTTAATACTGACCCACATTGTTTCATAATCAAATCACAATTCGGGTGCTTTAGGATAAATTAAGGCAAAAAAGGGTGGGCTAAATCCAGTTCGATTGTGATAGGATTATCTTCCATTATGATCGTACCTAATGATCCTTGCCTGCCCCTTTCAGTCGATCAACAACTTCTTGACGCCGTCGTCAATCTCACCAGACAACGTGATCTGGAAACCCTGGCTGAATCACTTGTAGAGTCCATCACTAAACTTACGAATGCACCAATAGTCAGCGTATACACCCTGGATGGGGGGCTCGGCCATATGTCCGCCAAGGTTACGGCTAGCAGTAATCCTTACGAACCCAAAGGTACTCATCTCACTTCCATGGAATCGTATAGCACGTTGCGCGACTGTATAGAAAGCCAACAAATGATTTCGATTGATTTAAAAAATGGCCAGCGTAAGGTGTATCCCATTTTTGAACAGGGCAATGTATCAGGCTTGTTGCTTTGCGAGTATGTGCAATCTGATTTGATTTCATCTGATGAAATGATTTTGGCCCTTGCCACCGTATATGGAAATCACCAGTCTTTGCTTAATCATCATCAGCGAGATGGTTTGACAGGATTGTATAATCGCGCTGCATTACAAAGTTGGTTGGGTAAGGCATTGAGTTCAGACAGGCTTGCAGATCGCCGTGCTGTTGGTGAAAGTTCTATTGGCTGTTTTGCTTTGCTCGACATTGACTTTTTTAAACGCATCAACGACAGCCAGGGCCATCTTTATGGCGATGAGGTCCTGCTTACTTTTGCTGATTTAATGCGTGAATCTTTCCGCTTCAACGACCAGCTGTTTCGTTACGGCGGTGAAGAATTCGTTGCTGTTCTTTCAGAGACCGATCTTGACACAGCACTGGCTGTGCTCGAACGTTTTCGTACCACTATATCTCAGCACAATTTTACTTTATTAAATCAGGTGACAGTAACCATTGGTGTATCTGAAATTTCTCCACGAATTCAGCCAGGAAAATTAATAGAATGTGCCGACAAGGCGCTCTATTATGGTAAAAATAATGGCCGTAACCAGGTTAACGCATTCGAATGGCTTGATCAGGGGGATTTACTGACTTCACTGGAAGACCATTCTCAGAGTTTCAAGCTTTTTTAACACTATTTGTCCATCCACTAGCCCAGCCAGTCTTTGTTCTAATGAAAATCCAGCTTAACGGCGAAAACCGTGATATTCCTGAAAATAGTACAGCTCAGAGTTTGGTGGAATTACTTGAGCTCAATGGAAAGCGTCTGGCGATGGAGCTTAACCGCGAAATTGTTCCCCGCAGTCTTTACGCTGATACACCCCTGCACGAAGATGATCAGATTGAAATCGTGCATGCCATTGGCGGTGGCTAAATAGGCGCCTAATCTTCAATAGTTCGCCCCAAGTTCTGTCAGGGGTTATAATCAACGCATTAAACACACTAATAGTAGAGTTGTTCAAACTCTTATTAGCATCCAGGATCTGGAATTGAAATATGTCTGACAATGTAAATCAGAATGAAAAAAAAAGTACCGATAGTTTTACCATTGCCGGTAAAACGTACCATTCACGTTTATTGGTAGGTTCGGGTAAATACAAAGATCTGGAGGAAACACGCCTCGCAACAGAGGCCAGCGGCGCAGAAATTATCACTGTGGCAATCCGTCGCACTAACATCGGCCAAAATCCTGGAGAACCCAATTTACTGGATGTTGTACCACCAGATAAATACACCATTTTGCCCAACACTGCGGGTTGTTATACGAGCGAAGATGCTGTGCGCACTTGCCGGCTTGCACGTGAATTACTGGATGGCCATAAGTTGGTAAAGCTGGAAGTCTTAGGTGACGAGAAAACGCTGTACCCGGATGTAACTGCAACGTTGGGAGCCGCCGAAATTCTGGTAAAAGATGGTTTTGATATCATGGTTTACACGTCAGACGACCCCATTCTTGCTAAACGTCTGGAAGAAATTGGTTGTATTGCCGTTATGCCGTTAGCAGCACCGATTGGCTCAGGCCTGGGTATTCAAAACAAATACAATTTACGCACAATTATTGAAAATGCCACTGTGCCCATACTGGTGGATGCCGGTGTAGGCACAGCATCAGATGCTGCCATTGCGATGGAGCTAGGTTGCGACGGCGTACTCATGAATACGGCTATTGCTGGAGCACAAAATCCGGTGTTGATGGCTTCGGCGATGAAAAAGGCTATCGAAGCCGGACGTGAGGCTTATCTTGCTGGTCGA
>JAUVNZ010000138.1 GCA_030599435.1 Gammaproteobacteria bacterium
AAAAAGGGGTGGAACTTATACTCCCGACAACGTCTAATAAGACTGAATATATATTATATAAACCTTGGAGATTGTTCAAAAATGAACCGAAACCCTACAGCTATCGCAAGACCCTCAGAATCGGTCCTCGCGACGAACAAGGTCATCCGTAACACCTATATGTTACTGTCCATGACCCTGCTATTCAGTGGCGTTGCCGCTTTTGCCGGTGTTGCCATGAATGCTTCTCATGGTATGGCACTTGTCGCAGATATTGCCGCCATCGCCCTGCTTTGGTTCGTGCTGCCTCGCACTGCAAATTCTGCCGCTGGCATTCCAGTAATTTTTGCCTTTACGGGTTTGCTTGGTTTCGGATTAGGTCCTGTTCTGAATTATTATATGGCAGTTAACCCAAGCATCGTAACGACTGCTTTAGGTGGCACTGGCGCAATTTTCCTAGGCCTTTCTGCCTACGCGTTGACTACACGTAAGGATTTCAGCTTTTTAGCCGGATTCTTAATGGTTGGACTTTTTGTTGTCATCGGCGCGGCTATTTTGAACATTTTCATGAACATTCCCGCTCTGTTTCTAGCAATGAATGTCGCCGTCGTTATGATCATGAGCGGTTTCATTCTGTTTGAAACATCTCGGATTGTTAATGGTGGTGAGACTAACTACATCATGGCTACCGCCAGCCTGTTTTTATCACTTCTCAATATGTTCCAGGCACTAATGCATTTACTGGGCGCTTTTGGTGGGGATGATTAAAAGTTAAATGTTTTTTTAGTAATAAAAAGCCCCGTTAAAACGGGGCTTTTTTCTATCAAGAGAACTAAATTATGGATTGGGTACAAATAGGCAGCGCACTATTTCTGGTTGCCATGCTGGTTTTCATTTTTCCGCGTATGCGCCATGCCGCCAAAAATTCACCCAAAGGTAGCGGGAAGGAATGGATGAATTTCGTGATGATAATTCTAGCTGTGGGCGCTTTTGTTTTGCTACTGATTAAAATGGTTTGAACAAACGCAAAACTCAACTTACTTTTTACGAACACCCAACACATCCCGCACTACAGGCTGAAAACGTTCAATGAGTTCCGGTGCTTCCACGTCGATTATCTGTTCCACCACCCACTTATTATCTGACTCTGCCATTATCTCGGAAATGTTCTGTGCCAGGTAACGTTTAAAGTCATAAGCTGGGCCTTCTTCATCAAAACCACACTCAGCATAGTTACTCAGGCGGTCATTCAGTTTTTCTATAAACACTTCCATGTACTTGCCAGCAGGGTCATCTGGACCCAGCAATTCAAGCTGGTTTGTCTCAACGCTTTTTGCCAGATCCATGGCTATACCATTCACCAACGGAGCCCGCTGATCCTCAGGCACATTGTCATAAATCATGCGATCAACAATGTGCAGCATAAAAATACACAGCTCTGAAACTACATCGATCGCTTGCGTATCTTCACGAAAACGAAAGTTTTCCTTTTCCATATGCAGAAAAGTTTCCTTCGCAAGTTTCCATATATTGAAGGCCACAACACCGGAAAGGTCTTCCAGAGTTTTTTCCTCATTGGAACCTTTACGATTTCGATCTGATCGTTTCGAACGATGCCAACGGGTTTTGAGACGTACCGCCATACTTACTAATACCTTTATATAAACCTCGTGTGAGGCCTTGATTATAGAACTGCCCGTACTTTTTGGATAGTTTCTTAGATAGTGCTTGAATAGCTTTTTAGACAGCTTATATAAGATAGACAATATGTCTATTTGAACCTGCTGCCTAAAAACCCTTGAAATTACCTGTTTGCAGTATCCACTACACGGATTACACTAAATACAACAGGTACGAATTATGCTCGATTTACAATCGCTAACCCAAAACATCCAGCATAACTGTCACATCTCAGATGCACAGTTTGCTGGAAACTATACCCTGTGCATATTCCTGCTGAAAATGCGGGGATATTATCGCTGGGAGAAAGGCATACCCCTTTCACAACCACTACCTCGCAGTGAAATTGGTGACTGGCTAACAGCACGGGAAGAATATTGGGAAGACCTGCAAGAGCTGCCACTTTCACCCTTAACATTAAACAACCAAAGTTTTGACCCTTTTGATTCCGAATCGATCAATGAAATTTTGAATCCACACGGTTACGTCTATAGTGGCGGACTTGGCATATTCCAAAAACCTTATTTCTTTCTCGGCAGATTGGAGAAAAAGGAAGTCCATGATGGCGTCACACACCTTATCTCTGCTGAAGAATACGCGCGAGATATGGTTGCCCCTCCAGCCATGCTATTGGGGAAAACAGTTTTTGTTCGCAAAGAAAGTTTGCGCAATGTCATATGGGAACGTATTGATGAATGGCACCTTAAAAAACATCAGGACACCCCTATGGCACGCGCTCTCGCTTGTTACGATTTTGAAGCAAGACATAGCGAGCAGATAGAATCCATTCTGGATGAAATGACTGAAAATGAGTTAAAGGTGGTTTTACTACACGAAACTGGTGAGGCACAGGCCAGGCTTCTACTTGGCACACAGTGGGAAGATTTATTACATGCCCTGCCTCGTTCAAATGCAGAATTCATCACCAGAGCTATCAGAGATAATCTGGCCGACTGCCTGACCACACTGCCAACATTAATAGAAACAGAAAATACTGCATCTCTGCATTATTATTTTGCCAATTTTAATGGCATGCGTAAGGAGCTATTCCCCGAAGCCCTGGAGGCCTATCAATCCTGGATTGATTCCGGTAGCCTTTCCGCGCTCGATAAAGCTTGTAAACACGGCCAGCAACGCTGGGAAAATATCGCAGAAAAAATACTTAGCCTTTATCAAAACCATGCAAATAACCTGGCAAATGACATTGAAACTTTGGCTAATGAAACGTGCCCGGTACGCATCTAACCCTTTTGTTATTGACTACTGTAATAAACTACAACACAGCTACAATTCGGAGCAGAATAAAAGTGACAATTAATGAAAATGACGTCGGAATTAACCTGAACAGTGGTATTTCTGCTTTTGAGGCCAAAGATTTCACCACAGCTATGCGCTTACTTTCCCCATTAGCAGACGAAGGGTTAGCCGAAGCCCAATATCGCATGGGCATGATGCTTCAAAATGGTCTGGGCCGGGTTAAAAATGTCGAGGCTGGCATAAAGTGGATGCGCGCTGCAGCAGATCAGGGCCACGCCTATGCACAACATGGTCTGGGTGTTATGTACCTTTACGGCGAAGGTGCAGATATAGATGAAACAAAAGCGGCGGAATGTTTTCGCAAAGCTGCCGATCAAGGGTTGCCAGGCGCACAAATGGCCCTGGGCATGATGTACGAAAATGGTCAGGGTGTAGAAAAAAACGAGGTGGAAGCACATCGCTGGTACAAACTGGCGGAAGAAAATACTGAGTGATTTTTATAAGGTCAAGTTTGCACCACACATTAAAAAAGGGCCGCTAAATATAGCGGCCCTTTTTTCTAACTATGTCTATCAACTAAACTTGGTGATTATTTACCAACCCAGCCATCAAAGTTTCCATCATTTTTGGACTCGCCGTCGGTAAAACCAGCTTCATAGGCATCATTGACACGCTGCTCTTCCTTTTTGGGGTTCTGCAAAAAACCGCTGGCCCAGCCAACAATATAATCACGGGAAACATTGGCTTTTTCCATCTTATCGATGGCGGCGTAGTACGTGTCATTCATGGAATAATTCTCCCAGCTCTTGTTCGCTCAATAGGTTTACTTAGCGCGTTGTGTGGTATTACAGTAAATTAGCTTATGCTTATAATACCCATTTAGCGCCGATTTTCAATAAGTTTATTGAGATACAGCAAGTATTATTAATAGCTTTTTACCTCTCATCAGGAAGATTTTAATCAATATCGGCAAAATATAGTACTACCCAATAAAAAACAGATCTCCTCGTTAATTCAAAACGAGTTTAACCCAGCTATTGAGGCATTATCCAGCTCATTGTATTTGATTATTAATACTGCCTCAGTAATAACTTATTGGGATAAAGCGCAAAAAAACTCTATTTTATAGATGTATGTCCGATACATCTATATACAACCATTGCGCAGCAATCATATATAAGATTAACAATGAAAAAATCGGGCTTTTCTCTTAAAAATGCATGGTACGGGCTGATCACACTGGTAAGCCTGATACCTGTTATTGTCGTCCTGGTTGTAGTCGGTTCTCTGCTATTCACCACATTCCTCAGCAATGCCCTTCAACAAGAAAGCGATTTCAACGAATTAGTACGTGACCATCTGGAAGCCGAGGTCTCGCGATTTATTTCCGTACTGGAAAACAGGAGTGATCCGATCACCTACGCCCTGGCAGAAGAGGGCGGCCACAACGAACTAATCGAACACCACGAACTAATCGAAAATCTCATCGAAAAAATCCTCGATCGCGAACACGCCATTCACACGGTACTGGTATTGAAACCGAACGGGACAATCATCGCCGGCCGGGAAAACCACGACATCCAGACTGGCCTGCCACTGGATCGGGCCACGCTGCTGCTCCATTGGAATCCGGATCCAGACAATCTTCCAGTACAGCTTACCGTCCCCCTACAGGGGCAGACCTATATCAGCCCCCCCGAACTCCATCCTGAAGGAGTACTCTTCACGATTTCGGTACCGATTGGCCCAAGGGAACACCCGATAGCGGCTCTATTGATTGAAATCGATGCGCGAATGCTGTGGGAAACCCTGGAACCACGGTTAATCCGTGAAAATGTAAAAACCTATATCGTCGATCAGCAGGGCAACCTTCTCAATGACATCGTCGGCACATCCCACACAGCTGGTGACCCGTTAACCAAATTGGCCATTGTCCGCGCCTTTGTTAATAGCCAATCAGTTAGTGACCTACCAGCTAACGAACAACTATGGGAACCGAATCAAGAGTACTTAGGTATAGAGGGAAATCCCGTATTCGGTACAGCCACCAAGATCGACCTGGTCAACTGGGGAGTAATAACCGAGGTAGAAAAAGATGCTATTACCCAACCCATCCAGGTATCCCTTTCCAAAATCACGCTTG
>JAUVNZ010000106.1 GCA_030599435.1 Gammaproteobacteria bacterium
CTTGTTTTGTAAAGTAGTAACGCCCTAAAACCACCATCAATATACCACCCAGTATAAATAGTGCTGAAATGGTTAAGCGAAGTGAGATGGTTTCAGAGACAAATATAACACCACCAAAGGCAGCAATAACTGGAACCAGCAATTGAACCACTCCCGCCTGTGTTGCTGATAATCCACCAAGTGCTATGTACCAGACTGTGTAACCCATTCCCGATGCAATAGCACCTGAAACGATAGCTAATAAAATACCTTCTGTTGTTATGTTTAGATTTTGAAACGTTAATACCGTTAATACAATAACAAGCGGGGTGGTGAGGTAAAAATTCTTTGTGGTGTCAGCAAGTGGGTTTTTTGATCCTCTTCCTTTAAGTGTGTATATGCCCCATCCAATGCCAGATATTGTCATCAGTATAAATCCTGAAAAAGATGGAGTAGAAACATTGGGTAACACCAGGTAAACAAAACCGGAAAACGCGATGAGAGTGCCTATCCATTCGGTTAGGTGTAGTCGGCCGCCAGTGAAAATAGTGATCAGAATTATTGTGATTTGTACTGTGCCAAAAAGAATAAGTGCGCCGGTGCCTGTGTCCAGTGTGTTATAGGCGTAAGAAAATGTCACTGCATAAAGGAATAACATGAAAGCAGCTGACCAGGATCCTTGTGAAGCAGAAATCTTCTTTCCATTAATTGCAGTACTAAGTCTGAGGATAAAAAGTAAAGCGATGGCACCTGAGAGTAACCGAATAATAGTAAAGCTAGCAGCATCTATCGTTTCATCACCCAACGCTAGTCGACATAAAACGGAATTGGCGGCGAATGCAATAAGGGCACATGCAGTGAAAAACAGGGTCTTTGTCGCCGAGATTTTGGTTGATTCCATTCTTTATCCGGTCTCTAGATACTGAGTGGCTCATTTTTAATCAATCCCGGCAATAAAACCAGTGGGTTCCGGGCATTCTCACCTCAAGAACAGTGGCTTTTTGGTCGATTAGAGTCATGCAGAATTCTCTTTTTTATTGTGCTTAATCAGAATGTTGAGCTGCCAGTACCGAGGTTTTGATAATTTGCTAACGTTTTTCACTAGTCACCGCTGGATCGCCCTGTTAATGGGCTCTGTTCTGCTTGCCTGGAGTTTTTGTCCAGGGGCAGATCGGCTTGAGCAGGGTGTATATTCCGTGCTTATGGGGCTGGTGCCAACGTCATCCGCACCAGTTAAAACGGTGGTGGTGACATTAAATGACGACCAACAAACCTCGGCAGCTATTTCCTATTCCACGCTGGCTAAATTACTGGGCAGAGTAAAATCTGCTGGTAGCAAGGCCATTGGTTTAATAGCGCCGTTAGATCATTCGCAAACGACCATGGATGAGGAAGCACTTGCTACCATCCGCAAGGCACTTCTTGCTAATAAAAAGAACAAAAAACAGAGCCGTTCATCCAATGCAATAAGGCAGCTAGATCCCGACGCGAGTTTGCGCAAGGCTCTGAAGACATCAGGTCGAATGGTGTTGGCAGTCACTGATGTGACGACAGATGGACTACTTCAATTGGCAGTTGAGCCACCCGATAATGAGTTAGCAATGTTTTTACCGTCATTAGCATCACCTCCGGCTATAAACACACCCAGTAAACGTCCTCTGAAAATGTTTTCTGATTTGTTGCCAACCGCAGTGCTTCAGACTTTTGTTGGCGGGGGAAGATACACGAATGTTATGGCAGCAACTCCATTGGTTAAAACCGTCGGCGACCAGTATTTTCCTTCATTTGAGTTGTCGCTAGCTGCTCGCACATTAAGTGTGCCAGCAAAATCAATTATTGTGCACCCGGGTAAAGGAGTCATGATGGGCACCGCATGGTACGCCACAGATGCTGGCTTACGTGCTTACCCACAACCACAGGATTCCTTAATACCTGTGTATTCAATGAGTGATGTCCTGTCTGGAAAACACAGCAAACAATTGCGTGACAAGGTTGTATTGGTTGGTATGGATTCAGGTGAGGTCGTAGGACTACCGGGTAGCCATAAGGTGAGTCGTTTACAGGGGATAGCCCACGGGGTAAACGCTCTGGTTAATGAATCTCTGGTTAAAACGCCTTATTGGTCATTGGGTGTTCAACGTGGTGGTTTGTTGCTGGTATTAATTTACCTGGTGCTTATTCCGGTTCGCCTGCGCGGATTAGTGGGACTGGTCGGTGGCCTGGTGCTGGGTTTCCTGATACTCAATGGCAGTTTGTTGATGCTAACGCTGAAAAATACCTGGTTCCCGTTGGCTTTACCCGTATTGTTGTTGCTAACAGGGCAGATCATGATCTGGGTGCATCATCGTTTTGCCCACAGTTTTTCACGGGTGAGAGGTGAGCGAGATCAGGCGTTGGTGGAGTTGGCTGAACAATTACGTAAACAGGGCAAGGTGGACAAGGCGTTTGATCACCTCAGGGGATGCGCTTTAGGTCATAAAAAAACGGATGAGCTGGTGATGGATGGCCTTTATCAGGTGGGACTGGAGTACGAGCGTCGTCGACAGTTTGCAAAGGCATTGGCTGCCTATGACCATATCGCCCAATGGAGCAATAGTTACCGAGATGTTTCAGAGCGACGCAGCCGACAGGATTCGCTCTCAAAACCAGCAAAGGATCCAGGTTCATTAGCAGCTACAATGGTTTCCCATTCGGCCACTACGCTGGTGGTAGATGATCCAACTGTCGAAAGACCGGTGCTGGGACGTTATGAAATCGAACGTGAATTAGGTCGGGGTGCCATGGGTACGGTGTATCTGGGTCGTGATCCACGTATTGGCCGTACCGTGGCCATCAAAACTATGGCGCTCACCGAAGAATTTGAGAGTACCCAACTTGATGAGGTGCGACGGCGATTTTTTCAGGAGGCTGAGACCGCTGGACGTCTGGGCCATCCCAATATTGTTACAGTTTATGATGTGGGCGAAGAGCATGATCTGGCTTACATTGCCATGGACTTTATTCAGGGCGACAGTCTGGATCAACATATACGCAATGGGGAGTTGTTACCACTAAAGGATGTATTCACTATCGGTATTCAAGTGGCGGAAGCGTTGGATTATGCTCATGAACAGAATGTGGTTCATCGGGATGTAAAACCCGGCAACATTATTTACGATCGGGTAACGGGCCAACTCAAGGTGACGGATTTTGGCATTGCTTGTTTAACCGACAACAGTAAAACCCGTACTGGTACGGTGTTGGGCAGTCCGTATTACATGTCGCCTGAACAGATTGCAGGTAAGAAAGTTGATGGACGTTCTGATCTGTTTTCTCTTGGCGTCACTCTTTACCAGTTATTCAGCGGCCAATTGCCGTTTGAAGGTGACTCGTTGACGAGTTTGATGTATCAGATTACCAATGAAAAACCTTTGAGTGTGTGCAAGGCGCAACCGGATCTTCCTTCCTGTTTAACGCGAATTATTAATAAGGCGTTGGAAAAGAAACCGCTAAAACGTTATGTCGATGGCCACGCTATGGCTGAAGCGCTGAAGCGATGTGCCGAACAGTCAGGAGAAGGGTATTACAATGAATAAGCGTGAGCAATCATGAGTTCACATTTCACACTTTATATGGTGGGTCAGACAGACGTCGGGCAGGCGCGAGAGCATAATGAAGATGCAATCTCCTGGGATTTTCAGCGTGGCCTGGCCATGTTGGCTGATGGCATGGGTGGCCATAACGCAGGCGATATTGCCAGTCGAATGTGTTTGGAAAAACTGGATGCTATTTTAGCGACGGCATTGGATAAATCACTGGGTAATATACGTCCAAACAAAAACAGTACACGCGAGGCAACGCTAATTCGTCGTGCCATTAACAAGGCCAACACGGCGGTATTTGAAAATGCACTCGATAATAAAGATCGCAAAGGTATGGGAACCACCCTGGTTGTTATGCTGTTTTACGATAATCGCGTGGTTGTGGCGCATGTGGGGGATTCGCGGGTATACCGATTGCGTAGTAATAAGCTGGAACAAATAACAGCCGATCACTCTCTGGTGCGGGAATTGCTGGAGAAAGGCGCTATTTCCGAAGAAGAAGCTGTAGATAACCCATATAGTCATGTTATTACCCGGGCAGTTGGTATTCGACCGCGAGTTCCGGTTGAAATACATGAATATGATGTGCTGCCGGGCGATACCTTTCTGTTGTGCTCTGATGGGCTTACCGACAGGGTAGGTGATAAGGAGATAGAAGAGACGCTGGTTGCCTCTGAAGGATTATGGGAAAGGGCGGCGCAGCGACTGATTGATCTCGCTAATCATGCTGGTGGACATGATAATATATCTGTCATATTGGCAGGTGTCGGCGAGAAGCGATGATTCTAAGATTATAGTGTCAGGGGTTAGAGTATCAGGGGTTTGAGTGTCAGGGATGTTGATTGTCAGGGGGCATCAAGGTCATAATGATTTTTTATTTTTACAGAACATTTGGCTAAAAAATTATTAATCTTTTATTAAACTATAAATAGTAAAGAGGTGTTGTTTATGCCTAAGCTGGTTCATACCTGTGACGGTACCTTTCTTGGGGAAATTATTCTGGACGAAGGTCGTTATTTGATTGGCCGTCATCCTGATAATGATATCCGTGTGGATGATTCTACCGTTAGTGGTAAACATGCCCTGGTAACAGCGAATCCCAGTGCTTACATGGAAGGTTTGTTAGATATACATATAGAGGATCAGGGAAGTACTAATGGAACCATTATTAATGGTAAAAAAATCAAACGTCATATGATGAAACATGGCGAAGTTGCACATATTGGTAGCCATGAGTTTGCCCTTGTTGATGAAAGCACGCGCGGATTCGAGACAACTACCGTCATTCTTCCTGATTCCTAAACTTCCATGGCCATTGAGATCGAACGCAAATTTTTGCTGCGTGACGATTCATGGCAAGACTCTGCCGACGATGGTATAGAAATTCGTCAGGGTTATTTGGCAGGCTCAGAGAAATCTTCCGTTCGTGTTCGCATTGCCGGTGATAAAGCCAACGTCAATATCAAGAGCGCAACACTTGGTATTACCCGACAGGAATACGAATATCCAATCCCATTAGCGGAGGCCAACGAAATGCTTGATGCGTTGTGCGAAGGACCGCTCATTGAAAAAACCCGCTACCATGTGTTTCATGCAAAACACTGTTGGGAAATTGATGTTTTTAGTGGGGACAACCAGGGCATGGTGGTAGCCGAGGTGGAGCTTGGAAGTGTAGGAGAAGATTTTGAGAGGCCTGACTGGTTGGGCAAAGAAGTTTCTGACGATACCCGTTATTATAATGTCTGCTTGGTTAAACACCCTTATAAGGACTGGTAAAACGGATATCCCTAGAAATGCACTTTTCACGCGATAGCGGTGTCAGCTCCGTGCTCAAATCCTCATGTATTTGCATATACACTGCGGTTCTCGGCAAATGCTCCATGCTTTGCTCTCGACAATTGCTCCTGCATTGTTCTACCTTCGCCCATCCATGGGCTCGTACCTCCTGCATGACCGCCAGGGATGGCGGAAATGCAAAGGGATTGTCCGGAACAATCCTTGCCCATGCAGTCGTGCGCTCGGTGCTTTCTTGCTCTCGCCCGAAAATTACTATTTCTAGAGACACCCTTATTTTTTTATTATTGGTTTTCTCTCTGGCTGCATGCGCACCAGCACCCGATAATGCTCTGCGTATTGGCCTCGCCAGCGCCCCGGTTACCCTTGATCCCCGTTTTGCCACCGATGCGACATCAAGTCGTATTAATCGTTTGATATACGCACGGCTGGTTGAGTTCAATGAAAAACAATTACCGATTCCTAGTTTGGCAAAGTGGGAATTGATTTCGCCATTACACTATCGATTCACTTTAAATGAAGAGAAGCAAAAAGAAGATAACCGAACCTTTCATGACGGCACTCGCCTTACGGCTAACGATGTTAAGGCTACATACAAAACGATATTAGATCCAAAGACTGCTTCTCCCCATCGAGCAACTTTGAACATGATAGACATTATTGA
>JAUVNZ010000190.1 GCA_030599435.1 Gammaproteobacteria bacterium
GACTGCATGGATGCAGGAGGTAGGGCAACGCAGGAGCAGTTGCCGAGGATGTCCGTAGCGACCAGTTGGCGGTGGTTGTGCATATAATCAGGGATGGCAAGCAGCAGTTTTCATATTGGGCCGTTAGCTCAGTTGGTAGAGCACCGGACTTTTAATCCGATGGTCCCGCGTTCGAGTCGCGGACGGCCCACCATTTTTTCTACATTAGAGTTATTCACCCAGATGAGGTTGCTAGTTTAACTGGGTAATAAACCTACCTAAAAGCCAGAGTTTTAATATGTCCGAGCTACAGCACGAAGTTGAACGCCGTCGGGCATTCGCCATTATTTCTCATCCCGATGCTGGTAAAACCACACTGACTGAAAAGCTTTTGCTGTTTGGGCGTGCCATTCAGTTGGCGGGCACGGTGAAAGGTCGAAAGGCCGCGCGTCATGCGACATCAGACTGGATGGCGTTGGAACAACAGCGCGGAATCTCGGTAACGACTTCAATTATGCAGTTTCCCTATCGGGACAAAATCATCAACCTGCTGGATACACCAGGCCATGAAGATTTTTCTGAAGATACCTACCGTACTTTAACGGCTGCCGACTCAGCATTAATGGTGATCGACTGTGCCAAGGGTGTGGAGCAGCGCACGGTTAAACTCATGGAAGTTTGTCGGTTACGAGACACACCGATTATTAGTTTTATTAACAAACTTGACCGTGAAGGACGTGACCCACTGGATTTGTTAGATGAAGTGGAAGAAGTACTAAAAATACAGTGTGCACCCATGACCTGGCCAATTGGCATGGGTAAAAATTTTAAAGGTGTGTTTGACCTTTACACCGATAAAATTCATCTCTTTAGCTCTACTCATGGCGGCAAGATACAAGAGGGCGAGATAGTAGAAGGGTTAGATAACCCACGCCTTGATGAGTTATTTGGACCCATGGTGGAAGAGTTGCGTGAAGAAGTAGAGTTAGTTCGTGGTGCAAGCCATAAGTTCGATGTTAATGAATTTCTTGCAGGACGTTTGACCCCTGTCTATTTTGGTTCGGCCATTAATAATTTTGGCGTGAAAGAGTTATTGGATGCGTTAGTAGAATTTGCACCCTCGCCACCGGCACGTAAGACCCAGGTAAGAACTGTGGAGCCAGATGAGGAGAAATTTTCCGGTTTTGTTTTCAAGATTCAGGCAAACATGGATCCGGCGCATCGTGACCGTATCGCCTTCCTGCGCATCTGCTCAGGGAAATATTCTAAGGGTATGAAAGTACGTCATGTACGTATTGGTCGTGATGTAAAAATTCCAACCGCAATCACCTTTATGGCTTCTGATCGGGAGCATGTAGAGGATGCCTACTCAGGGGACATTATTGGTCTACACAATCACGGTACCATCCAGATTGGTGATGCTTTTACCCAAGGTGAAGAACTAAAATTTACGGGTATTCCTCACTTTGCACCAGAGTTGTTTCGGCGGGCGCGTTTACGTGACCCATTACGCATGAAAGCTTTGCAGAAAGGGTTACAGGAATTGTGTGAAGAGGGGGCTTCGCAATTATTTCGTCCGATCAATAATAATGACCTCATCGTTGGGGCTGTTGGTGTGTTGCAGTTTGATGTGGTCGTGCACCGATTGAAGCATGAATATAATGTTGAGTGCGCGTTTGAAAACGTCAATGTGGCGACGGCACGTTGGGTTGAGTGTGATGATGATAAAAAATTAGATGAGTTTAAAAGAAAAGCCAATGATAATTTGGCGCTCGATGGTGATGGTAATTTAACCTATATCGCACCAACGAGGGTTAATCTTGATCTAATGATAGAGCGATGGCCTGAAATTGAATTTCGCGCAACGCGAGAACATTAACCCTTATTTGGAATTAGTGATTTAATTTATTTAGGGTCGCGAACTAGTCTTACGAACGCAGTGTAGTCGCCTCTTTCTGGAACTGTTTTACCAAGAATAAATTGAACTTTCCAGAAACTACCATCTTTGTTGGCAAACCGTGTTCCGGACCAGAATGCACCTGCAGGTGTAGCAGGGAATATTGAAATATTGATTGCTGGCTGGGCGCACTGCAACTCAACCAGTCCACTTAATTCCTTGAGCTCTGGTAGCCGCCATTTATTACTATCTGCCGAATGTTCTGTTGTAGTCGCAACAAGAGAAGCAATACTCCACAATAACGGTTGAACATCACCTGCACACGTGCCTGACTCCCAGTGTTGACCAATACTACAGCGTGACCATTCCAGCCCCGTTTTTTTGTCTGTAACAATACCATTACCAATATCTATAAAGCGTTCGTTTGGTGTGGTTGCCTTAATTTTAGGATTACAAACTTGCGCCAGCACTGGGCTGGATATAAAGCAGCTGAATAAAATCGCTGTAGGGATAGATAGTTTCAATGGATATCTTTTTAATTTGTACACAATTTTGCTTTAATTTTATATCGGTACATGAACCAGATTGATATTGTCATAAGTCTACTTAAAACAAAAAGCAACGCCAATATTCAGGTTTTATGGGCGTTTTTCCCTTATTTCTAAGACCAGAAGGCTGGATTATGGCATCGGCGGTGGCAATTGTGCCGAGAGTGGATCCAGGGAGGATTAGCCTCTTTTTGACGAATTTGAGCAAAATATCGTTGATTTTGGCCCTTTGAGCTTGAAAACTGCATTAGATTCAAGGATAAAGCTTAAAAATGGGAAGTAGATTCTAAATAAATGCCACTATATTGCCGCCAATGCTAGTAATAAGGCGTATAATTTGCTGCTTTTCGTCACTAACGCTGTACATTGGCGAGAAGCTTTTATGCGGGCGTAACCATCAGTGTATGAGGGTTAATAGGTAAGATTTGATGAGACTCAGAGGTATAAAGCACAGTGTCGAGTTGGGCCGCTGAAATATTGCCGCGATTGGCGGCTTTGAATTTAGAAAAGCGCTTACCAATTCTGGCAGCCTTGTTGCTGACCATAATGTTGGCACAAACAATGGCGGTACTGACCTGGAAGTTGGTACCACAGCCTCAAGTCGAAAAAGTGCCAATGATATCTGCACAACCCTCAGCAGGGGCTGGGGCCGCAATAGAAAATCAGGTGCGACAAATCAGCCAATGGCATCTTTTTGGTGTGGCTCAAAAAACTGCGTCAAAGGTGGCGGCTCAGGTAACTAACGCACCGGACACAAGACTAAATTTAAAATTGCGGGGTGTGTTGGCGTCGAGTGATCCTACGTTCGCATTAGCTATCATTGCGGATGGTAAAGGGAAGGAAGATGCCTATGCCCTGGAAAGTAAATTGCCAGGCAATGCGGTGCTTAAGGAAATTTATGCGGATCGGGTCATTCTTGAGTATCGCGGGCGTATGGAAGCTTTGAGGTTGCCTAAGGAAACGATTGCTTCTGTTGGGTCAAGACCGGAAAAACGTGTTAGCGGTGTGAGGAGTGGGTTAAGGCCTACATCAATTAAATCTGTCAGGAATGCTGATACGTCTGCACTGTTGCGCCAATATCGAGAAGCGATGATTAATGATCCGCAGAGTTTGATGAATCTGGTGTCTGCTTCGCCGGTGGTGGATAAGAGTACGGGAAAGCTAAAGGGTTACAAGGTTCGACCCGGTAAGGACAGAAAGCTTCTAGGAAAGTTTGGGCTACAAAACGGTGACGTGGTGACAGCAGTGAATGGAGTTTCGCTGGATAATCCTATTAAGGCGTTGGAGGTTATGCGTGATTTGTCTACGGCTTCTTCAGTGTCTCTGGATGTGGAACGAAGAGGGCAAATGCAATCTTTTTCATTTCAGATTGACTAAGCATGTAACGCTAGAAACAGAACAGTATTGGACAGTAACTAAATAATGAATTTTAACTGTATCAATCTAGAAAGTAAGCGAGCGTCCTCAGGCAGAGGAATATGGCGCTCTTTGCATTTTGTTTGGTTATTAGCATTGTCGGTTTGTGTATTGTCTGCAACCAGCGTTTCTTTGCAAGCAGCTGAAACCACTGCTAATACTACTACCTTAAATTTTAAGGGAGCTGATATACAGGCAGTGATTAGTACGGTTGCTCAGGCAACAGGGAAAAA
>JAUVNZ010000080.1 GCA_030599435.1 Gammaproteobacteria bacterium
ACCTATATATTTAAGTGCTGGCCTGTATGAATAATTAAGTGTCAGTAGCGATGCTGATTTAACCTAATAGCTACAAATTATGGCATTATTGAGTTGGCCGTAGAGTTGAGCACCTGAATACAGGTAATAAATTTATCCCCGTCAATAGTTATACTAATGAAACACCATGCTCCTCAGGTTGTCATAAATATGGGTTGTCACAAATTGGTAGTATTCAGCACATGAAAATGAGTAGGTCTAAACAAATGAAAATTTTATCTATATCCAGTCGCCTGTTTTTAAATCGTCTGTTTTACGGGTCGATGTTTGCCTCACTGTTGGTATTCAGCTTTAGTGTACAGGCAGAACCCGCAGAATTTATTTTGCCGGATATGAAAGATAAGCAGCACAAATTGTCTGATTATCGGGGTAAATGGGTAGTCGTTAATTATTGGGCAACCTGGTGTCCTCCCTGTTTGACGGAGATACCCGAGTTGGTGGATTTTCATGAGGACCATAAAGATAAAAATGCCGTTGTCCTTGGTGTAAATTTTGAAGATATAGGCCTTGAGGGGCTTAAACACTTTAGTGAAGAATACTTTATGAATTATCCAGTACTGCGCACTAAACCGGGCGCATCTTCAGCGCTTGGAGTGATTCCAGGTTTGCCAACAACCTATCTAGTTTCTCCAAAGGGTGAAATTATTGCCCGTCAGGTGGGTCCGGTGACAGCAAAATTGATTACCGAGTTTATTAACCAGCAATCTACAGAATAAGTTTCGCTTTCAGAAAAGGAATTTTTTACTTTTCTTTACGAGCACATATTCATGAATACACACCGCTTCTCATTCGTTATTTTTCTTGTTTTATTTTTATCTAGCCAGGTTGCAGTAGCCGCCATTGGGCGTGATCCCTACGTCTATTTCTTTAATGAATCCTGGGGTAACTATCAGGAAGAACTGGTTAAGGCGAAACAAGAAGGTAAAAAGGGAGTTTTATTGTTTTTTGAAATGGATGAGTGCCCGTGGTGTCAGCGCATGAAGCGAACAGTTCTTAATCAACCAAAGGTGCAAGAATATTTCCGGAAACATTTCCTGAACTTCAGTATTGATATTGAGGGTGATGTGGGAATAGTAGATTTCAAAGGCACATCATTTACCCAAAAGGAATTTGCAGAGAAAATTAATCGTGTGCGGGCCACACCCGTATTTGCTATTTATGACCTTGAAGGCAATCAGGTGGTTCGATTTACAGGTGCTACCTCTAATGTGGATGAATTTATGTGGTTAGGCGAATTTTATCTCGATGGCCATTATAAAAAGACAAACTTTACAAAATTCAAACGGCAAAAGAAAAGGGCTTCACGGCAGGGTAAATGAGTTTGCTCAAAAGGTTTGGCTTATATCTTAGTATTTTGTCATTAGGATATTCTCCTTTTAATAGCTTTTCGGCTGAAAATGAACCTTTACCCAAAGTGCTTACACTTGAGCTTGCGCTGAAGAAAGCTTCTGGTGATCATCCTTATTTGCAAATCGTACGTGCCGATGTGGAAAAGGCGCGTGCTGAACTACTTTCCGTTGAAGCATTTTCAGGATTGGACAGCAGGATATCGGGCCGGCTTCGTTGGGTGGATCCGCCCGTAATAGCTTATGACCAGGATCAGGGTGATCACAAACTAAGCCTATTCGCTAATAAGCGGCTCTATGACTTTGGTTATTCGGCATCCTTGCACGAGGCAGCTGAAGCTGGTGTTGCCAGTAAAGAATATTTATATCTCCATGCGCTCAATAAACATCGTATTGCCATCATGGCTGCATATTTTGATGTGCTGTTGGCGGACTTGATAAACACGCGTGACCATGAAGAAATGACTATGGCTTTTCTTCAGGCTGATAAGGCTAAGGATCGTAATGAACTAGGCATGTTATCAGATATAGATTTATTGGAACTGCAGAGTATTTCTCAGGCCAAGCTTGTACTGTTCCGTAGAAGTGGTTTCTTACAGCACTCAACCCGCACCAATCTTGCCAATATCCTGAATACTCCAGGCAATCCTCATGCGGATATTGAATCACCTGAGCTGGAAAGTAATAACAGAAAAATTCCTGATGACGTGGAGGGGTGGATAAGTATAGTAGAAAAACAAAATCCATTGCTGTTAGCCCTGCAGGCAAAAGTGTTAGCGGCACATCAACGTTTGGCATCTGCGCGCGGGACAACAAATCCTGTATTTACTGGTCAAGTGGAGGTTTCAAGATACGCCCGAGAAGCAGGTGGTTACGATAACTGGCGAGCTGGCGTTACTTTGGATTTACCATTAAATACGAGTGGTAAGTCTAAAGCGGTAATCACAAAATACCGGGCAAAACTGCTAAAAGCCAAGGCCGAGCTAGAGCAGCAAGGACGGCAGGTGCGCCAGACGCTATTGGAATTATTGGATGAATTAAAGACTCTGCATGTTGAACGAGAAAGTGTTCAGGCCTTAATGGATTACCGTGACCTGTATTTGGATCGCAGTCGTGCAATTTACCAGATGGAGGTGAAGTCGGATCTGGGAGATGCTGAAGCTAAAATTTCTGATGCAATATTAAAGACGATGCAAAATAAATTTTCTATTGCCTTGGCCTGGGTGCGGATTGAGGCGTTGTTGGGTTTGGAAGTCTATGGTGGTAATGAGTTGAATGCGTTTACTGAACAGGAGGCAAAACCATGAATGTGGCTTTGTTAAACTTAAAGAGTGTGCGGTCATTGACCATGCTTATTGTGGTGTTGTTGAGTGTACTAACTGCATCATCCTTATTGGCAGAAGAGTTGGATGCAGTATTACAATGGCAGCGTACGGTTCCCATGAGCACACCTGTGTCGGGTGTTGTGGTAGAGGTTGATGCGCAAGTTGGTAAACGCGTTGAGAAAGGACAACTTTTATTGAGACTGGATGATCGAGCACGGCGTGCCCAGGTTGGTGCGCTTAAGGCAGCTTCAAAAAGCGCAGAAAATAACCGTGACGAATCAAAGCGTGAGCTGGAAAGGACCCAGGAATTGTATGATCGTACATTGATCTCAGATCACGAGCTTGAGCTGGCTAAAATTCAGCGGGATGATGGAGAAGCTCAATATCGAGGGTCTCTAGCCGCTCTTGCGCAGGCAGAGCAAGATCTGCAATACAGTACGGTGCGTGCACCTTTTTCTGCCTGGATAACACAACGCAATGTCGAAATCGGACAGACAATTGTTAGTGAATTACAGGCGGAGCCGCTCGTGGTGTTAGTAGATGCAGCCCATATGGTTGCGAGATCACAAATTTCTGGTGATAAGGCTGCTAATCTGAAAATTGGAATCAAGGCTAAAGTTATCGTTGGAAAGGTGGTTTACCAGGGAGAAGTGAGCCATATTGCTTTGAGTTCGAAGGAGGGAGCGACAGATCAGTATATTGTTGATGTGTCGTTTGAAGTCGGGGAAAAGACATACCGGGCCGGTCAGTCGGCTAAAGTGAGATTTTAAAAAATGATATGCATGCATTGTTATGTTTCAGGACGAGTACAAGGAGTTTTTTTTCGCTCATCAGCACGACATGAAGCGGAGCGGTTAGGTATTACTGGTTATGCGCGCAATCTGCCAGATGGGCGTCTTGAGGTTTTGGCCTGTGGTTCAAAGGGGCAGGTAGATGATTTCTGTGCCTGGTTGTCTCAGGGGCCTGCGAATGCCGAGGTCAGCAATGTTTCCTGTCAACCCATTGATACAATCCCGCCAGGTATTTTTTCTGTCGATTGATGAAAACAAAACACGACGAAATTAAAAAGTTTGTTACAAAAGATGGATCCATTATTCGTGAGCTTATGCATCCTGACGAACATGGCAGTACAAATCATTGCGTGAAAAATCAAAGTCTTGCGGAAGCTACAGTACCCGTTGGTGTAGCCACAGTGTTACACAAACATACGCTCACTGAGGAGCTATATCATATTACCTCAGGCAAGGGTCTTATGACTCTGGATGTAAAACAGTTTGACGTTTCAGTGGGTGATACGATATGCATATCGCCGGGAACAGCTCATTGCATTAAAAATACAGGAAATAATGATTTGAAAATACTGTGTTGCTGTTCGCCGGCTTATTCACATGATGATACAATACTGATAGGTTGTTAATCGTGTTAATTACTAATTATTAAACACCAAGCCCTCGGCTTATGAATCCCAGAGCTTAGTGTTTAAGATAAAATATTAAACTGGTTGACGGACTTGTTATAAGTATTTAGCGTAACCACCCGCCATCGCGTCTTTCACTTTCTCTATCTTCATCTCTATCTCTTTTTCTTTCATAGTTTTCATCATCATCGTGGCGATCTTTTTTCTTATGTTTCTTTCTTTCGCCTCGTCCTTCATAATTATCTCTTCTTCGTTTGTCGCGTTTTCCATTGCTTTTGTGGTCACCGTGTTTTCTACGATATTCGCGACTTTCACGGTGTTCTTTCCTGTATCGTTTATTAATATTTTTGAAAAAACCTTTTTTATTGTGTTTTCTAGCTTTCCTTAATTTGTGTGGGACGTGCCTGTCTTTAGCGCGGAGCCATCTTCCATCGCGCCTATCAGCATGATGCCAGTTGCCATCGTAAAAACGCATGTAATTGTTATTGAAGAAGAACAGATCATCAAAACCAAGAACAATGTATGCACCTATTCCACTATCAAACACGAGATCGACGCCATGATCATGACGATATCGGTGGCCATGGGCCGGTGCATGAGGAGGCGGCGAATTCCTGTGATGTCTATTGTAGCGTCTGTGATTCCGTAATCTGTCCGGAATATGGCGATGCTCGGCATCGTACCATGTGCCGTTCAGGCTGCTTGTTATTTGCCAGCTGCCAGCATAAAAACGAAGGTAGACATCGTTGGAGAAATAAATACCGTCATAACCCAGCACCACATACGCGCCAAAATCAGTATCGTATTCCAGGTTATGACCATAGTAATCATGTCGGTGACCATGCCTTGGATTATGTGGAGGGTAAACGTGCTGGCTATGTGTGACGGTAGAGTGTGTACCGACGGGAATAACTGCTACCGTTCTGCAGCCTGCGAATAATGTTATTGAAAGTAATGCTATTAAGAGGGCTGAACGTTTCATGAGAACCTCACGTTTTTTGAATAGGTAATATATTAACACTTACTTTGAGCGTAGCTGATAAACCTTAACGTGACCTGAACCAGCGCTTGCGCAAGGTATCAAAAACCCGATTGGGATACCACACCTTGCCCAGACTACCGTTATAACGGGCCAGTGCGCGTTGGAAATCACCTTTTTCCCTTTCAAGATAGTGTTTGAGTATGGTGCAGCCAAAACGCAGGTTAGTGCGGGCGTTGAAGAGGTTGTCACCGGCCTGTGGGATTTCTTTGAGCCAAAAGGGCATTATTTGCATCAAGCCCTGTGCACCGGCGCTTGAGATGGCCCAGCGATTGAAGTTACTTTCCACATTAATGACCGCCAAAACCAGTTCCGGTGCCAGGCCGACCTTGTTGGCTTCGTAGTGGATATTTTTCAGCAGTTCCAGTCGTTTGATGTCATCTGGCATGCGAGATTTGAGTCGGGTGGACATATCTAAAAGCCAGACTTCGGCATCGAAACGGTCTTCAAAGCTGTCAGATTCACCGATTGTTTTTAGCAACAGGCCGCGGAGTTCGTTGTCTGGTTTTTCCAGTGTGGCAGCCGAAACCTGGCCTGTTGCTGCCACTATTATAAAAAATGGCAGCAGTATAATAAGGCGAAAAAGAGCATAAAAATGGCGCAAACTAAACATACCCCTTATGTCGTCTTGGCCGTTTTTTCCTTGAGAAAATCGATCACAGAATTGAGTAAAATATCCTGTTTATCAGCATTTTTTAGATCACCCAAGGTTTTAAAAAGGGCGTCTTTTTTGTTTGAAATTTGGCGTCCTTTGTACTCAATGGTGCAGGTGTCTAGCCCTCGCTCACTCATTACCAGGCGGTGAGGAATGCCGATGAGCTCCATGTCAGCAAACATGACGCCGGGACGTTCTTTGCGGTCATCTAGCAGAACATCAAATCCGGCTGCTTCCAGTTCATCGTGCAGTTTCTCTACCGCCTCACGTAAACGCTGGGATTTGTGCATGTTCATGGGCAACAAGGCCACCTGAAATGGAGCAATGCTATCGGGCCAGATGATGCCGTTATCATCGTGATTTTGCTCAATGGCGGCAGCTACCACGCGAGAGACACCAATGCCGTAGCAGCCCATGGTCATCACCACAGATTTACCCCGTTCATCCAATACGGTGGCGTCCATGGCAGCTGCATATTTTTGACCCAGCTGGAAAATGTGTCCTACTTCCACCCCGCGTTTGATGGACAGGCTACCTTTACCATCAGGGCTGGCATCGCCTTCCTGTACATTGCGTAAATCGGCCACTTCGGGCAAGGCCACATCGCGTTCCCAGTTGACGCCTTCGAGGTGTTTATCATCCCTGTTGGCGCCACAGACAAAATTAGCAAGTTGTGCGGCTGAGCGGTCGACTATGACTGGAATTGAATCGTGTAGCCTTACCGGCCCAATGGAACCAACCCCATAACCGTAGTTAGCACGGATGGTATCTTCGTTGGCAAAGGTTAGAGGTACTGCGACTTTGGGCAGCTTTTCTGCTTTTATGGTATTTAGTTCATGGTCACCGCGTAGAACCAAAGCGACCATATCTATCTCTTCCGCACCTTTCACAAATAATGTTTTTACTGTTTGCGCAGGATCAACATCAAGGAAACTAGCTACCTCTTCGATAGTGCGTATATAGGGAGTTTCTACTTCTATCATTTCGGCGGTTGCTTCTGGGCGATCACCTGCGGGCGCTATGGCTTCGGCTAATTCAACATTGGCTGCATAATCACTTTCACTGGAAAAGGCGATGGCGTCTTCGCCAGATTCTGCCAACACGTGAAATTCATGGGAGGCATTGCCACCAATAGAGCCGGTGTCTGCCTGCACGGGACGGAAGTCCAGACCCAGACGAGAAAATATCCGCGTATAGGTGGCATGCATAACATCGTAGGTTTCTTGCAGTGAGCTTTGATCGACATGAAAGGAATAAGCA
>JAUVNZ010000220.1 GCA_030599435.1 Gammaproteobacteria bacterium
GAAGATCCGGGCGTCCTCTCCAGAACCTAAATCCCACTCAATTAAATCTTGAGACAAGAGCCCGTTAAGATCACTGTTACTGGTGATGACACTATCGTAGAGCTCGCCACCACTGGAATCCATAACCCGCAATCTGAAATTTCTTATTCCGGCATCAATGAACAGGCTGCAGCAGTCCTGCTTCTGCCTCACAACCGAGGGGTTATCCAATCTGTTGTCTACGATAGCATCCATTTTAACTTCCTAAGTCACAGGTTTCCTGTTTGTAAGGGTAATTACACTTTAAGAGTTATATCATGTCAAATTGTAACATTTTTACCAGTGGTAACGGATTACCATCAAATCATAAAATCTAATACAGGAATCAAACAATAGGGAAGTCCACTCTGAACCCGTTTTTTTATTTAATTTTTTTATCCCTTTAATCCGTCCAATGCACACTCATTGTTTTATCATCATTTAATTTTACTTGTGTGTTGAGTTTCTGGCCTTCTCTGTTCAGCATGTCTGCCAGCCATTTTGTATCTGTGTGGGTTGCGTGATTAACACGAAACTGTTTGATCTGTGTAGGTACCAGTTGGAAACGTACCAGTTCACCAGTTAATGCATTCAGGGTGACAAAATACATCAGGCTCAGGTCATCTCTGTATTTTTCATAACCGCTTATGCCTTCGTAGTCGTTGAGAAAATCACCACAACCGTAAATGATGGGCTTGTTCCTGTAAACTTCAATGCCTTTTGGATGATGGGATGAATGACCATGGACAACATCTACATTGGCTTCATCAATCAGGCCATGTGCAAAATGGGTGTGCTCACCGGGTATCTGATAACCCCAATTTCCACCCCAATGGATGGAGGCGACAACAATATCATTTTTTCCTTTAACGGCATTGACCTGGTTTGCGATTTGACGAATTGTTTTTTTCGACAAATTGTTGAGCACGTTCACGCCCGCTTTATTTTTTGATGCCTTCCAGTTATATGGCACGCCACTGCTTACGTCTCCGAATGAAAAAAGAATAACACGCCCCTTGCCAGGAATTTCAAACAGGGCCGGTGCTTGTGCTTCTTTATCATTAGCGCCGGCACCGGCTGTTTTTATATGTGCCTGTTTTAATGTCGCCAGTGTTTCCTTTAGACCTGCATGACCCCAGTCCAGTACATGGTTATTGGCCAGAGTACAGCCATCGATGCTGGCCGCAGTAAGACATGGAATATTACGTGGGTGCATGCGGTAGTTGATGCCTTTGCCTTGCCAGTAATCGTTACTGCTTGTGACGCTGGTTTCAAGATTAATGATGCGAAGGTCAGGTGAGATGCGTTCAAGTTCTGTCAATGCATCGCCCCAGATGTAGGGGAAGGAGACCGGTTTTGCTATTGGTCCGTTTATTTTTTCAGCCAGTTCGACATATCTGCGCGCATCAAGCACATAGCGTTCATAAATTTCCGGTTGACTCGGATGCGGTAATACCTGATCAATACCGCGACCGGTCATTACATCACCACAAAGAAACAGGGTAATCAGATGGTTACTGGTATCGGTTTTTGTATTTTGTGTGTTCATTTGTGTGGCGTGATTTTGTTGTAGCCATGCCGGTGTCATGAACAGGATTAACCGCTTAGCTGCGTGTTTTAGAAACGACCTGCGTTTCATGGTATTCACTATTAGTTTATATGTTTGATTGTATTCTGATAATTGTATGGGGATTATTGCGCAATAATCAATGGCGAATCAATGGGGTCAAAATAAACGGGGGCGAGGGATTATTTTTTAAGCGTTTTTATCTTCGCCAACAAGAGACTGGTTATCAAAATTTATCTCTTAATTAAATCCAGGCGATAGAAGTCCCTGAACTGGTTTATTACAAGCTCACTTTGTTTTTTGTAGAGAAGGAATTAACTACTGGAGAATAATCTTTCACACTGGCTAATACCATGCACCCGGTTCCTGCAGATATCTTCACATGCTTTGCGAACAAGATATCCAGCACCAAGCAGATTTTTGAAGGGTTGCTCGAAATTTTTGCTTAGGTAAATCCAGTGTCTGGCATCTATATACGGGCTTAGCTGCATACACGAGGCTGCCACTTAATCTACCAGATCAGGTAATTACATCCGGTGCTGTTCGCCCGGTAAATTTTTCTATTTCCGCAATAGATAATGACAGGTCTATCAGTTCGGCAAGTAATTCTTGTGGATCGTTTTCCAGTTTACCAAGATATTTTTCCAGCTGCTCGATGTAAACACGCAAGGTGGCACCTTCGGTGCCAGTGCCGGACAGGCGATAAACGATGCGAGCACCGGTGGTGAACAGAATACGGATACCCTGGTGGCTGCTGGTGCTGTTATCGACTGCATCGGTATAGCTGAAGTCATCACAAAGTTCGACTGTATACTCACCAAAGTTTTGTCCGCTGAGTTCGCCGGTGCGAGCACGCAGTTGTTGCATCAAGGCATTAGCACCTTCTGCTGATATCCCTTCATAGTCATGACGGGTGTAAACATCACGACCGTATTTGCGCCAGTGGTCAAACACGATGTCGGCTACTGATTGCTTGCGCACGGCAAGGATATTGAGCCAGAATAACACCGCCCACAGACCGTCCTTTTCACGTACGTGGTTCGAGCCGGTACCGAAGGATTCCTCGCCGCAGAGTGTGATTTTGCCGGCGTCGAGCAGGTTGCCGAAGAATTTCCAGCCGGTTGGTGTTTCATAGCAATCAATATCTAGTGACTTGGCAACACGGTCAACCGCCTGGCTGGTTGGCATTGAACGTGCGACACCTGCCAGACCATGTGTGTAGGCAGGAACCAGTGCGGCATTGGCTACTAGCAGGGCAAGGCTGTCGCTGGGGGTTACGTAGAAGTCACGGCCGAGGATCATGTTGCGGTCGCCATCGCCGTCGGATGCGGCGCCAAAGTCAGGTGCGCCGTCTCCTTTCATTAACGCGACCAGTTTTTTGGCATGCGCCAGGTTAGGGTCGGGGTGTGTCCCGCCAAAGTCTGTTAGCGGCTCTCCGCGAATGACTGTGCCTGTAGCCGCGCCCAAACGATTTTCCAGTATTTCATGCGCATAGGGACCGGTGATTGCATTCATCGCGTCGAAACACATTGAGAAATTACCTGAAGTAAGCAGTGAACGCATGGCCTTGAAATCGAATAGCTGTTCCATCAGGTCGGCGTAATCAGCGACCGGGTCAATAATTTCAACCTGCATTTGACCAATCATTTGATTGCCAATGCTGTCAAGGTCGATATCTGCAGTTTCCAGTATGTGGTATTGGCTTATTTCACAGCTCAGGCTGTAGATGGCCTCGGTGATTTTTTCAGCTGCCGGTCCGCCATTAGCAGTATTGTACTTGATGCCGAAGTCGGCATCCGGCCCGCCCGGGTTGTGACTGGCCGAGAGGATAATGCCGCCGAAGGCTTTATATTTGCGAATGATGCAGGAGGCTGCCGGTGTCGAGAGCAGGGCACCGCGACCGACAATGACCTTGCCGAATCCATTTGCCGCCGCCATCTTTACAATAATCTGCAGAGCTTCACGATTGTAAAAACGCCCGTCACCACCGACCACTAAGGCCTGTC
>JAUVNZ010000073.1 GCA_030599435.1 Gammaproteobacteria bacterium
CCCAGAGACACCACGTTCTGCTGCTGCAGCATAAGCCCTTCCAATTAGCCATATTTTTGCAAGCACTTCTTCGACATTGTTATGCTTGGGATATCTCTCGCATAACTCATAAAGCCAAGCATTACCAATCTCCCATTCGGATGCAGAAAATGCTGCTTTCAGCCACTTCTTCTTAAGTTTATTTGCTGCTTTTTTTGCCACTATATAAATTTCTCACAATTTTTCTGTGTATTCATAAACGTGACTGTCTCTATTAATTAATATTTGATCAATGAAAGTGTGCTTCGTCTTCATTTCAATGTCCGCTTTTGTGTTTTCTTCACCCAACTTCTTGTAGTAGGTGAATGTCCGCTTTCAGTATAAACCAGCCATTTGATGCCCGGTATTCCTTGTTATATTGTCCATGAATGGCTCCTTTGCAGCGAAAGCAGTCGTTCAGCTTGAGCCTATTGTTATCTATCACAATACTTTGGTAACAAGGGACTGTAGTGTGGCATTGCCGGTTGGCGTGAACAACCAAATAAATGCACCGTTATTCAAAATCACTGTTACCCAGAAAATTGATTGGAATGGCTGCTTTTTTGATTTGTGGCGTAGCTTTTGTTGCGCAACAAGCGCGCCTGGCCACCCGCCTACCAGCGAAAGAAAGTGTAAAGTGTTTTCCTGGGTTCGCCAGCTTCCATTTTTAGCCGCCGATTTATCTATTGCGTATGCGATGAATGTAAGGAGACTGGCGACCATATAAACCGCGAAAATTAAAGGAGGTATTTTAGATGCAAGTACTGAAAAACCGACAAGAACAAAAAAGATGATAGCGGCGAAGATAGACAATGAGGTGCTCTTCGGTTTTGTTTTCCGATCTCCAGCCAATGTTGCTTTAGCCGCACATGGCCGGCCTTGCTTGTCAGTAGACAAAGTGAAGGTTACTAACTCATTAATCTCTGGACGCCGATCACTATTACTGAAATCTTTAATATGAACAAATATTTGTCTTCCCCCAGCGCTAGGCGCTATAAATCCAAAACCCTTCTCATCATTCCACGATAATATTTTTCCTTTAGTGCTCATATTTTAGGGTTCTTCACTTATTTGGGTGAATGTCCGCTTTCAGTATAAAGCAGCCATTCGGTTATTTTTCTATATATGGATTGGCCGCCCATCCACTGCTAACGCAGCTTCATGTACTGCTTCCGATAATGTTGGATGCGCATGAATAATACGTGCAAGATCTTCCGATGAAGCTGAAAACTCCATTGCAACTACCGCTTCGCTAATTAATTCTGATGCATTGGGACCTAATATATGCACCCCCAATATTCGATCAGTTTCCTTATCCGCTAATATTTTTACCATGCCATCTACATCTCCCGAAGCATGGGCGCGTCCAGAGCCAGCGAATGGAAAAACACCTTGTTTGAAACTAACACCTTCAGCCTGTAGTTGCTCGGTCGTTTTACCTACCGAAGCTAATTCTGGCCATGTATACACAACAGAAGGAATCACTCCGTAATTCACCTCAGTTGACTGGCCTGCAATGCGTTCTGCCACGGCCACTCCTTCTTCAGAAGCCTTGTGTGCCAACATGGGGCCACGCACTAAGTCACCAATAGCATACACACCGGGCAGGTTTGTACGACATTCATCATCTACTTCAACGAAACCTCTCTGATCTATCGCTAAACCAACAGCATTAGCGCCCAGGTTGTCACTATTTGGTCTTCGCCCTGTGGCCACCAGTAATTTATCGACCTGAAGTTTATGCTCACCATTTTCATCGGTATAGGTGACGGTAACCTGCTTCGCGGTAGCTTTAACGGATACCAGTTTGGCTCCCATAAGAATATTCATACCCTGTTGTTCCAGATTCGTCCTCATCACAGTTGCCAGTTGCTGATCAACATTGCGAAGAAAGGTGTCGCCTCGTACCAGTGCCGTAACTTTTGTTCCCAGGTGCGACCACACACTACCTAATTCCAAACCAATCACACCGCCACCGATAATGCCCAGGCGTTTTGGTACTTCGCTAAATTCTAACGCCCCAGTGGAATCTACAATTCGTTTACCGTCAAAGGGTGCAGTCTCCAGCTCAACTGGTGATGATCCAGTGGCAAGAATAATATTTTTTGCTTCGTATTCTATAGGTTTGGATTTTTTATCATGAGCCACAAACTGTACACGCGGGTTTTTGTTAGAAGTACCAGCAAGAGCACCACGACCTTTAAGCCAGGTCACCTTATGTTTGACAAACAACATGGCGACACCACCTGTGAGCGTCTGCACAACCTTCTGCTTGCGTCGCATCATGGTGGCCACATCAATTTTTAGACCAGTTGTTTTTATACCGTGATCCGAAAATTCGTGCTGTGCACGATAATAATGATGGGATGAATCCAGAAGTGCTTTAGAAGGTATGCAACCGATATTAAGGCATGTTCCGCCCAGGGTTGGTCTACCATTTTCATCTAACCTGTCTTCAATACATGCAGTTTTAAGACCAAGCTGTGCGCAACGAATCGCCGCCACATAACCTCCAGGCCCACCACCAATAACAATGACATCAAAGTCTGCCATGAAATAAATATTTGCCCCGCTACTAAACTGTAAGATTAGACTTCTAAAAGAAGCCGAGCCGGATCCTCCAGCGCTTCTTTAATAGCTACCAGGAAGAGCACGGCATCGCTCCCATCAACAATACGGTGATCATACGAAAGTGCTAGATACATCATAGGACGCACTACCACCTCACCATTCTCTACCACGGCACGTTCTGTAATGTTATGCATGCCCAGTATTGCGCTTTGTGGTGGATTCAGAATAGGGGTTGATAACATGGAACCAAAAGTACCACCATTGGTAATACTAAACGTGCCACCTGTAATATCATCCAACGACAACTTGCCATCTTTTGCACGCACACTAAAATCGGAAATACCTTCTTCAATGTCTACAAATTTCATTTGATCAACATCACGCAATATAGGTACAACCAGTCCACGGGGCGAGCCTATTGCAATGCCAATATCATAGTAACCGTGATAAACAATGTCATTGTCATCGATTGAGGCATTAATAACTGGAAACTGTTTTAAAGCCTCCGTTGCTGCTTTTGCAAAAAATGACATGAACCCTAATCGTGAGCCATATTGTTCTTCAAACTTTACTTTATATTTTTTACGCATCTCCATTACGGGCTGCATGTTCACTTCGTTGAAAGTAGTAAGAATGGCCGCCGTATTTTGCGCATCTTTCAGACGCTCTGCTACACGAGCACGCAAACGACTCATGGGGACTCTTTTTTCTGGTCTCCCACCTTCGATATTGTTTGTCGCTTGTGTTGATTCCACTCTACCCGTGTTACCACGCTGTGATTCAAGATATGCCAACACGTCAGCCTTGGTAATACGATTATCTCGACCTGTTCCAGTAATATGTGAAACGTCCAGGTTATTGTCAGCTACTATCTTACGTGCTGCTGGACTTAATAATATGGTAGCTTGTATTTGAGCAGATTTATTTTCGTTAACATTTATAGATACTGGCTGAGCGGGTTTTTTGTTACTTTTTGCCGACCTGGCGCTTTTGTTAGAAACACTGGTATTAGAAACATTGGCGGGACCACTATCATCAATCGTTGCAATAACTTCATCACTCATGACCAGAACCCCGTCCCCTTTCGTGATTTCCTTAAGAACCCCATCCTTAGGGGCTACAATCTCTAACACCACCTTGTCTGTTTCCAGATCAACCAGATTTTCATTACGTTTAACATGTTCGCCAATTTTCTTATGCCAGTTGACCAGCGTTCCATCAGCCACTGATTCTGACAATGCAGGAACTTTCACTTCAATCAGCATTTTCTTCTCCAAGTGCAGTATCTATTAATTCCTGTAGCTGTTTGATATGTTGTTTGTAATAACCTACAGCTGGCGAAGCTGATGCTGGTCTACCCGCATAAGACAGAGATTGTTCATTGCGTTTACTATCCCTGAGCATAGACCATATATACTGCCATGCGCCCTGATTTTGTGGTTCTTCCTGACACCAGACAACATCCACTGCATTCGTATACCGATCGAACTCCGCGCAAAAATCTGTGGTCGGAAAAGGATAAAGCTGCTCTATACGAATAATAGCGACATCTTCTGTCTCTCGTTTACGTCTTGCATCCAGAAGGTCATAAAACACTTTGCCGCTACATATCACCACACGCTTAATATCTTTTGGCTCAACATCATCCGGGTCGGCAATCACTGTTTTGAAACCGCCTTTGCTCAGGTCTGATAATTTAGATGTTGAAAGTTTATGGCGTAACAAACTTTTAGGCGTCATTACAATTAATGGGGTTCGCATTTTACGTATCATTTGTCGTCGCAAAAGATGGAACATTTGAGCAGGCTCACTAGGCATACAAACCTGTACATTATTATCAGCACATAACTGTAAATAGCGCTCCAATCGCGCTGATGAATGCTCAGGTCCCTGACCATCAAAACCATGCGGTAAAAATAGTACAAGCCCGCTAAGCCTACCCCACTTGGAATAACCTGAAGTGATAAATTGATCTATAACTACCTGCGCACCATTAGCAAAATCGCCAAACTGTGCTTCCCAAATAACCAATGAATAAGGTGCCGTAGTACTGTAGCCATATTCAAAACCAAGCACGGCTTCTTCTGACAATAGAGAATCAATAACAATAAAGTCAGCCTGATCTTTACCGAGATGTTGAAGAGGCGTGTAGCTACTGCCATCGTTCTGATCATGAATAATGGCATGGCGATGGAAGAAGGTACCTCGACCACTATCCTGCCCTGATAATCGTATTGGGCAACCTTCCTCAACCAGGCTTGCGTAAGCCACGGTCTCTGCAAAACCCCAATCCATTAGCGATTTATTTGCAGCCATTTTTTGTCGATCATCCAAAATACGGCTTACCGCCGGATGCACGTTGAAGTCATCTGGTAAAGTATAAAGACGTTTTACGATATCCTGCACATAGGATTGGGACAAACTGGTATCAACCTCTTCATCCCAGCGAGCATCGTTGTAAGGAGACCAATCTACCCAATAGGGTTTGTCGTAATATTTTTTTACGATATTAGGTGCGATTGTTTCACCGTTATCAAGCGCATCGCTATATTTTGTATTTATTTCATCAACTCGTTCGGCGCTAATCAAACCTTCTTCAATTAACTGATCTGCATACAATTGTGCAAGACGCGCATGTTGACGAATATTCTGGTACATCATAGGTTGAGTAACAGCGGGTTCGTCGGCTTCGCTATGTCCATGACGCCGATAACAAACAAGGTCTACAACCACATCCTTTCGATAAACCATGCGAAAGTCCATAGCCATTTTCATTACTCGTGAGACGGCTTCTGGATCATCCCCGTTTACATGAAAAATGGGTGCCTGAATCATACGTGCTACTTCTGTGCAGTAAGTTGTGGAACGAGAATCCAGAGGGTTACTGGTAGTAAATCCAATTTGATTATTAATAATTATGTGGACAGTACCGCCGACATTAAAACCTCGTGCCTCCGACATATTGAAGTTTTCCATCACCACACCCTGGCCGGCAAATGCCGCGTCACCATGTATTAATACAGGTAATACCATGGCACCAGTTTTATCTTTACGTCGGTGTTGGCGAGCACGGACTGACCCACCCACAACAGGGCTTACAATCTCCAAATGCGATGGGTTAAATAACAAGGCCAAATGAACTATTCCACCCGGCGTCTGTATGTCTGACGAAAAGCCTTGATGGTATTTTACATCACCGGAACCATTTTCAAGATTTCCGCTTCCATTGCCTTCAAATTCTTCAAACAGGGAGGTAGGCGCTTTACCCATTATATTTGCCAGTACATTCAACCTACCACGATGCGCCATACCTAACACAACTTCTGTTACATCATGTTCTCCAGAATGCTGTATTAATTGATGCAGCATTGGAATCAAACACTCTGCCCCTTCGAGTGAAAATCGTTTCTGGCCTACATAACGTGTGTGTAAATATTTTTCAAATTCGGTTGCTGCCAGTATTCGTTCTAGTGTATCCAGTCGTTCTTCTGCAGAATACTCAATCTGTCCTTGTTTGCTTTCCACGCGCTGCTGTATCCAACGCTTTTGTTGTGTATCAGTGATATGCATGTACTCAACACCAATATGACTGCAATAAGCGTTGTGTAAAATCTCTATTATTTCCCTTAGTGTCGCCGTCTCTGCGCCAACCAGGGAACCGGTATTAAAAACCGACTCCATATCTTCATCGCCCAGCTTGTGAAAAGCAGGGTGTAATTCTGGCACCAGCTCCTGGTCGCGTAAAACAAGAGGATCAATATCGGCATGTTGATGACCACGAAAGCGGTAGGCATTAATTAACTGCAATACCGAAACCTGTTTGGTATCAAGGCCGGGTATTCCGGCCACCACAGTCTGGGGCTCATAACCCTTAGATTCATGAGAGCGCACTGATCTGGCCAGGCGCTTGAACTCCTCACGAATAGATTTGTGATTTGGCTCATCCGCCGGCAGCTCACCACGCTCCTGCAGATTACGGAAAAAAATCTGCCAGTCTTCTCCAACATCAGCTGGATTATTCAGAAAAACAGCGTATTGCTCTTCAACAAAAGGTGCGTTAGCACTATTCAGAACACTGTTTTGAGCAAATTTTTTCATGGTTGGCATCTGATTTAAGCACCTGGTCTTACGAGTATGGATAAAGTAACGATTGTTTCCTGAATTTTTTATTCACTTTGTGCTATATCTCGTTGTCTTTACCAATAATTTTTTATGCTTACTATCAACAAAAATATCGGCACCGAAGCCCTTTTCTTTATTGAGCAGACATGGATGTAAAAATTCCATTGCTTGCCCTCAATTCTTACTGATATGTACAAAAATTGACCTATACTGGAAAAGTACTTGTTGCCCCTTAGGTCTAAAGACGTCAGTGATATAACCGATAATAGACCTTGAAGCAGGGCATTTTTAGTCGTTGCCCATTCTTGTTTGTTTGGGGGTACAGGTTCTTGAAAGTTGCTGCATTTGATAGCCTACGGGGGCGTTATGCCCTGGTCGCGGTAATTGTCTCTGCCATAGTCGTGGGCGTCGCCTACGTGAGTTATGTCAGGCTCAATAATGTACAAAATCAAACCTCCGAAAACACCACCGCACGTAATCAACTTCTTGAACACAGCCGCCATATCAGAGATGCGGTTTGGAATACCCGTGAATCTTTAGCCGCTTTTTTACTAACCCCCAATGATGTCGAACAACGGCAAAATATTTACAGCTATCTGGATGACGCAAAAGCTCATA
>JAUVNZ010000116.1 GCA_030599435.1 Gammaproteobacteria bacterium
AGAACAACAGGAAAAATTATTCCGGGCATTTACTCAAGCGGATGAATCTACGACACGTGTATTTGGAGGGTCTGGTCTGGGGTTAGCCATTAGTCGAAATATTTGTCGTTTGATGGGCGGGGATATCACTGTAAATAGTCAGCTTGATGAGGGTTCCGAATTTTGTGTTCGCATTCCTTCTCATGTGACAGATGATGAGGTTGCTGGGAGTATTGACACAATTGATGTGAATATAAACAAACGGTCATCTGAGTCGATGCGTATAAAGAGTGGTTTTTCTGAAGCAAATGAGCGTCGGAGTAAAACATCAAAAATTCTTGTTATTGATGATGATCCTTCTGTCGTCGATTTGTTAGAACGTACATTAGGTTTGGACGGTTATCAGGTAGAAAGCATCACTCAGGGTAGTGGTAGTTTGAACGTGGCTCATAAAATCATGCCAGATTTGATTTTATTGGACATTCTTATTTCTGATGTAAGTGGTTGGTCCATACTAGCGCAATTAAAAAAAGATCCCGCTGTAGCCCACATACCGGTTGTTATGCACAGTGCGCTGGATGAGCGTAGCACAGCGTTTGCTTTAGGGGCGTCCGATTACCTTTTCAAACCGGCTGACCATGACAAGTTGTCAGAAGTTATTTTGAGGAATTTGCGTAGGCAGGAAGGCGTTAAGATTCTTATTATCGATGATGATGTAGATACACGTCGTCTAATGCGTATGGTTTTTGAGAACGAAGGCTGGAATGTTATCGAAGAAGTTGATGGTGATCTGGGCCTGATAAGGGTTCTAGAAAATTATCCATCTGCAATTATTCTGGATTTAAATATGCCGCGCATGAATGGCGAGGAATTTTTGGTGCAACTGGATACAAAAACAGAATACCGAGATATTCCAGTATTGGCCTTAACAGGTAAAAACCTGTCAGACAACGAGAAAAAAGAGTTGATGAAAAATGTAGATTTATTAGTAGAGAAAGGACCCCACAGTATAGATAGTTTATTGGCTCGCTTAAGAGTGCTGATTAATGGCGAATCGATAAAAACTGCGGTGTAAAAATTATTTTATAGAGAAATTTATGTTTAATTATTGTTACGAATTAAACCTGTATGGTTTAGATTATGAATAAGGCAAAAGAGAGCAGTCCAATGAATACACAAAATGAAAATTATTCGGTTTTGATTGTTGATGATAGCGAAATGAACCGTGATTTATTGTTACGCCGACTCGGTAAAATGGATCTGAATTTATCTCAGGCGGGTAATGGCGAAGAAGCACTTAAGGTAATGAAGGAACAATCATTTGATCTTGTGTTACTGGATATTATGATGCCAGTTATGGACGGGTATGAAACACTGGAACATATGCAGAAAAACCAGGATACCCAACGTATACCAGTGATTATGATAACAGCGCTTGATGATGTGGATAGTGCGGTTCGGTGTATCGATATGGGTGCCGTGGACTATATCACCAAACCTTTCAACCCCACCTTACTGAAGTCCCGCGTTACAGCGTGTCTTGAGCGTAAACGTTTGAGTGATGTGGAAGAAAATCGTCGCCTCGAGACCGAGCTGAGTAACGAGTATTTATCTGAGCAGGTTCGTGAAAAAGTTCGCGAAATATCCAAATCACAGCTTGCTGCTATTTTTGCCATGTCAAAATTGGCAGAGTCGAGGGATCCCGAAACTGGTGAACATCTGGAACGTATGCGGGAATACTGCAAGATTTTGTCCGAGCAGTTGAGCCGGATGCCAAAATACCGATCCATTATTGACCGTGAATTTGTTGACAATATTTATGCGGCAAGCCCATTACACGATATTGGCAAGGTGGGTGTGGATGACAGTGTTTTACTTAAACCTGGCAAGCTAAATGCCGAAGAATGGGTACAAATGAAGCTACACCCCGTTATTGGCGCTGAAACTTTGCGTGAGGTAGATCGCCAACATCCTGGTAACTCATTCATAAAAACGGGTATCGCTATTGCAGAAGGGCATCATGAAAAATGGGATGGCAGTGGCTATCCTCACGGCAAGGCGGGCGAAGAAATTCCTCTGGTGGCACGTGTTTTAGCCCTGGGCGACGTATATGATGCTTTGACATCAAAACGATGCTACAAGGATGCCTTTAGCCACGAAAAAAGCGTCAGCATCATTCTTGAAGGTGATGGTAACCATTTTGATCCGGATATTGTGCTGGCGTTTAAGGAAACTGAAATGGAATTTCAGGATATTCGCAGTAATTTTATAGATACAGAATAGGATCACAATTATGTTTTTCTGAAGAGTCTGCTTCAGAAAGGTGTATGGTATGGGGTATTTAGGAAAGTTTTTGCCTTGGTATTTTCGTATGAAGGTTCTTATACGGTAGGGGGCGAGTCATCAGATAAGGTGGTTTGATAGTATAAAAACATTAATCAACAGGAGTCATGATTATGTCTAAGGTGTTGCTGGTAGAAGACAACGAAATGAATCGGGATATGTTGTCACGACGATTGGAACGCAAGGGTTATGAGGTCGTTTTTGCAGAAGATGGCAGTATGGCCGTTGATATGGCGGGTTCCGAACAGCCCGACCTGATTTTGATGGATATGAGCCTGCCGGTATTAGACGGCTGGGAAGCAACTCGTCGCATCAAGGCTGATACTGCAACTAACAGCATTCCGATTATTGCGTTAACAGCTCATGCCATGGCGGGTGATAGAGAAAAGGCCATGGAAGTTGGGTGTGAAGATTATGATACAAAACCAGTGGATTTCCCCCGCCTGCTGGGCAAGATTGAAGGGCTGATCGCCAAATAAATGCTGATATCCTAACGAAAAAAGGACTTTTTCTGGAAAATCCTCCTATAAAACAACATGATAATTGTTGTTTACAGCGAAAACAGTAGGTTGCTACTATGGGCGTAGCAGCCCATGATGAGGCGCAACAACTAAATAGTAACGCGCTAATCAGCAATTTCAGGTAACTTTCCTACGTAACTGTTGATTTATAAGCGAAAAAGGTGGATTTATGCAGTCTGATGAATTTGGTGTTCCAGAGCGCCGTGCTCGGTCACATCACGAGATAAATGATTTGGTAGAAAGTCGCACAGACGCACTTTCGCTCTACACAGAACTGGCATCTCAGCAGCCATTTAAACCCGAGCATGACACTCAACGCTTACTACAAAGCTTCTGTGAATCACTTATTGATTACACTGCGAGCGCACATTTCCAGTTGTATCGCCATATTGATGAAGATCGCGAACGACGCGTATCCGTTAAGGAAGTAGCGGACAAGATTTATCCTGACATATCGAAAATTACCCAGAATATTCTCGATTTCAACGACAAATATGATTGTGAAGATCATTGTGGTGATTTTAATGATCTTGCAAATGATTTATCTCAGATTGGTGAAAAACTTGCGGATCGTATCGAGCTTGAAGATCAATTAATTAAGATTCTTACCTCACAACGACGCGATAACTAACAATCTCGTTTATTTCTGCGTTTTTCCGAAATCTCTTTTGGGTTTTTGACCGCATTGTGGCGGGTTCTTAATCGTTTCCCAAAAGATTTTAGATGTAAATCAAAAGGCGTGGGCAAAGTTTAGCTCAAAGCCATCAAAGGCACCCCTGTTCAGAGTTAAACGTATTCGATCTGTTGGAGAGGTAAGTAATTCAATCGCCATCCTTCCCTGAAATTCATTTGCAAGTTCCATTCTAATTGTTTCATTTATGTCGCCACTTACCCGTCGGTCGGCATCTATACCCATAATCCCGCCCCCAGCAATAATTGCCCAGTGGTTGCCAAGGCGTAATCGTAGTGTTGCCTCGGCAAGCCATTCATGCCAGGTCAGTGAAGCAGTGCGCAAGGTATTTTCTCCTTTTGCCTGCTGATAAATGTAGTAAGCATACAAACCAATTTGCAGGTCATTGCCAAATATTTCGCTTACTGAAAAACCAAAATGATTTCCGTTCAAAGAAAATCCTGATGTCGCGGGATCATTGTCCAGACTGGTGTAATTGGAACCGATGATTAAGCCAATATTCAAATTATCAGAAACTCTGTTTACTAATAATGCACTCATTCGGTTTTGTACAAGAGGGTAAGTAACATTGTTTGATTCCAGATTTAAATCTGTTCTCGAGAATGACAAAGAAAAATCCACAGGGCTCTGGTGGTTGAAGTCGTTGTTGAAGCTGTTGCTAAGAGTAGAGTAATGAGTTTCAGCCATTGCGTTTTGATGGAGGCAAAATAATGCTAGTGTGTTGACAAATACACATAGAAACCATCGCAAACTTTTACTGTGTGGTATCACGTTGTAGGGTATTTGATTTGCCAATATTGAGCTCCAGACTAAAATGTACCATGGTTTCTGGTTATTTTTAGATGGCTTATATTCAGTTTTGATAGTTGAACATACTATGTTATTGAAGGTCATATAATATGCGAAATATGATCTGTCACGGTACTCTGTCACAGTACTATTGTTTTCCTGCTTGAGGGTATTTTAATAGTGAAACGGCCTGTTCCAAACTGCATAGTGGCTCCCGCACGGTTGTTATTGAGTACTTTATTGGCTGTTATTTTAGTTGGTATAACACCTGTATTGGCCAGTGAACCATTAACACTTATTTATTCTGGCAATCTCGACGGGGAGCTGGAACCTTGCGGTTGTAGCGCGGAAGGAAATTTGGGCGGTATCAAACGTCGCGCAACGATGTTGACACAATTACGCCGCGAGAACCCGGACGTAGTGGTTGTGTCTGCTGGTGGTTTGTTAAGCAGTGATGGTCCGGGTGATCGTTTGAAAGGGGAGTACATCCTCAAAGGTTATGCCAGCCTTCAATATGATGCAGTAGGTATACAGTGGCGTGATCTGGTTTACGGCACAGAGTTTTTATTCGAACAGCCACTACCCTGGGTAGTGAGTAATTGGGGCAATAAAGTGATACCTGGCCATCGTGTCATCAATCGTGATGGTCAGCGAATTGCATTCTTCAATTGGCTAGATCCGAAGAACTCCCCCATGCGCCAAATGCAGGGCAAGCATAGACTGGTAGGTGATAGCCCCACCAGCCTGCAAGCTGCATTGAAAAAAGCAAAACAAAATGGCGAGTTAACGGTGTTGGCAACCACGTTAAAAACAGAACAGGCAGTAAAAATAATCGGTCTGGCAAACGTAGACATTCTAATCGAGCGTGCTGCCTATGAAGAATATGGAAAGCCCCATATGGAGGGTCAAACGCTGGTGGTCCAGCCAGGGTCACGAGGCATGCATTTGGGTCGTCTGGATCTGGAATTACAAAATGGGCGTATAAAAAAATGGAACCACAAAATTATCCCTATGCCGGAATCGATTGTGGACGCACCGGAACTGGCTGCCTGGTATGAAGAGTACAATGCGAAGGTTAAAGATGATTACCTTAAACGCGTCGAATTACGCAAAACAAAAAAGTCTGGCAAGAGTTCCTACGTGGGAGCAGAAGTGTGTTCAACTTGCCATGCGACACAGCATGCGGTGTGGTCAGATAGCCAGCATGCGATAGCTTATGAAGACCTGGAAGATGTGGGCAAATCTTTTGAC
>JAUVNZ010000124.1 GCA_030599435.1 Gammaproteobacteria bacterium
ACGATAACCCGGCATAATAAGTCTCCCACTGGTCCTCCCCGCACCGATTTAACGCCCTTGCCGCGCAATTTAAACAATTTGCCACTTTGAGTTTCGGCTGGAATTTTGAGCTTTACACGGCCATTTAGGGTGGGAACTTCCATTGTTCCGCCCAGAGATGCTGTCGCAAAGCTAATAGGGGCCTCACTATAAAGATTGTTATCTTCGCGATGAAACAGTGGATGTTCTTTGACGCTCACCTGGACGTATAAATCACCGGCCGGCGCACCACGCCCACCTGCCTCACCCTCACCGCTTAGGCGTATTCGGTCGCCATTATCAACACCGGCAGGCACTTTTACCGACAACGTTTTTGTTTCCTGAGTTTTCCCCTGGCCATGACACGTGCCGCAAGGATCTTTGATGACTTCACCCGTGCCCTGGCAATGGGGGCATGTTTGCTGAAGCGAAAAGAAACCCTGCTGCATTCTTACCTGGCCAACGCCTCCGCAAGTTGTGCATTGCTCAGGCTTTGAGCCCTTTTTAGCACCGCTGCCACCACAGGTGGCGCAGGCTACAGATGTCGGCACGCGTATTTTGACCGTGGTGCCGCGCACAGCATCTTCCAGACTGAGTTCCATGTTGTAGCGCAGATCAGCACCACGTTGAACTCTTTGACCGCCTGCTCGGCCACCACTACCACCGAACACATCACCAAACACATCGCCAAAAATATCACTGAAATTCGCGCCACCGGCTCCAGGGCCACCACCGCCCATGCTGGAATCGACACCAGCATGACCAAACTGGTCATAGGCAGCCCTTTTTTGGGCATCAGCCAGGACTTCATAGGCCTCTTTAGCCTCTTTGAATTTCTCTTCTGCCCCCTTGTCATCTGGATTACGATCCGGATGATGTTTCATTGCCAAACGTTTGAAGGCTTTCTTCAGGTCAGCCTCGCTAACATTGCGTTCCACGCCCAGGGTTTCGTAGTAATCTCGTTTTGACATGTTTTTTACAGTTCTTATAACGGAGTTAATTAGGCATTATTTATTATTAATAACAATTAGTTAATAGATATATCAATAAATTACTTTAGTTTTATTGAGGCCATACAGCAAGACGCGACAACCGGTTACCCCGCCTGCCGCGCCCACGTACTTAATTTGTTTTGCTAGTTAACTCGCTGCTTTAACTTAAACAGTTGAGCCCCCAGCATCAAACAATTTACTTGTCGTCCTTAACTTCTTCCTTATCGTCCTTAACCTCTTCGAACTCGGCATCGACGACATCGTCGTCTGCGGAAGATTGTGACTCAGCTGATGCATCTGCACCACCTTCGCCAGAAGCACCTTCAGCACCAGCTTTTTCAGCATAGGCACGTTCGGCCATTTTTCCGGAAGCTTCTACCAATGTTTTGGTTTTGGCCTCGATGGCTTCTTTGTCATCACCCTTCATGGCCTCTTCAAGTTCCTTGATGGCGGCTTCAATACTTTCTTTTTCGCCTTCTTCCAGTTTGTCGTCACCCATTTCTTCCATGGATTTTTTGGTGGCGTGAATCATATTGTCAGCCTGGTTGCGGGCATCCACCAGTTCATGGAACTTGGCATCTTCTGCCGCATGGGCTTCAGCATCCTGAACCATTTTTTCGATATCTTCGTCCGACAGACCGCTAGAGGCCTTAATGACGATGGACTGTTCTTTGCCGGTAGCTTTGTCTTTAGCCGACACGTTAAGAATACCGTTGGCATCAATATCAAAAGCAACCTCAATCTGTGGTATGCCGCGTGAGCTAGGTGGGATATTCGAGAGATCGAAACGTCCCAGTGATTTATTGCCAGAAGCCACTTCACGCTCACCCTGTAAGACATGCACGGTAACCGCCGTCTGGTTGTCTTCTGCAGTAGAAAACACCTGCTGTGCTTTAGTAGGGATAGTGGTGTTTTTCTCGATGAGCTTGGTCATTACGCCACCCATGGTCTCGATACCGAGGCTCAGAGGAGTCACGTCCAGCAGTAATACGTCTTTGACTTCGCCGCCTAAAACGCCGCCCTGAATCGCAGCACCTACGGCTACAGCTTCATCGGGGTTCACGTCTTTACGAGGCTCTTTGCCGAAGAACTCTTTTACCGTCTCCTGCACCTTGGGCATGCGGGTTTGACCACCCACCAGGATGATATCGTCGATATCCTGCGCTCCTAGTCCGGCATCACTCAAAGCAGTGCGACATGGCGCAACAGTACGTTCGATCAATTCCTCGACCAGAGACTCCAACTTGGCGCGGGTCAGCTTAATGTTCATGTGCTTGGGACCACTGGCATCAGCGGTAATGTATGGCAGATTAACGTCAGTTTGTTGTGTAGAAGACAGCTCAATCTTGGCCTTCTCAGCACCCTCTTTCAGACGTTGCAGAGCCAGTGGATCATTGCGCAGGTCTACGCCCTGATCTTTCTTGAATTCGTCTACCAGGTAATCAATGAGGCGTTGATCAAAATCTTCACCACCGAGGAAGGTGTCACCATTGGTGGATAACACTTCAACCTGATGTTCGCCATCAATATCAGCCAGTTCGATAATGGAGATATCGAAGGTACCACCACCGAGGTCATAAACAGCAACCTTGCGGTCACCCTCTTTCTTGTCCATACCGAACGCCAGCGCAGCTGCGGTGGGCTCGTTGATGATGCGTTTGACGTCCAGACCAGCAATTTTACCGGCATCTTTGGTAGCCTGACGCTGAGAGTCATTAAAATAGGCTGGAACCGTGATAACAGCATCAGTCACTTCCTCACCGAGATAGTCCTCGGCATCTTTTTTCATCTTTTGCAGTACGCGAGCAGAGACTTCCGGGGCAGCCATCTTGTTACCGTGAGCTTCCACCCAGGCATCGCCGTTGTCAGCCTTGACGATTTTGTAGGGCACCAGGTCAATGTCTTTTTGCACTTCGTCATCCGTGTAACGACGACCGATAAGACGTTTGACCGCATACACGGTGTTTTGGGGGTTGGTTACCGCCTGACGTTTGGCGGGCGCACCAACGATGACTTCGTTGTCATCTGTGAATGCCACTACCGATGGTGTGGTGCGATCACCCTCAGCGTTTTCAATAACGCGAGGCTTGCCGCCTTCCATCACAGACACGCAGGAGTTGGTGGTTCCCAGGTCAATGCCGATAATTTTTCCCATAATCGTAAATCTCCGATGTTTAATCTATAAAAAGTCGTTCTAAATTCGTTAAATGTTTGGTTTTCCAACCACAAAGTATCTATCTACACAGTAAGTAGGGGTAAATAAATGTAATTCAACCCTTTCCTGGTAACAGATGTGACGGATTATGTCCTACTTTTCTTCCTCAACAGCAGCAGCCTTTGAAACCACCACCATGGCAGGTCTAATGAGGCGATCATTTAGCTGGTAACCCTTCTGCATTACCGCCATAACGGTATTTGGCGCATGGTCGGTGCTCTCCTGCATGGTCATGGCCTGATGAAATTCAGGGTTAAAAGGCTCGCCTTCTGATCCCAACGCCTCAATACCAAATTTTTCCATTGCCGAGGTCAACATTTTCAATGTCAGCTCTGAGCCCTCTTTGAGTTGAGCCGTGGTTTCTGCCTCTTCTGCGGTGGCAGCAGCCAAACCCATTTCCAGACTGTCTTTTACCGGTAACAACTCTATAGCGAATTTTTCCAGTGCAAATTTGTGGGCGTTTTCTACGTCCTGGCGGGCACGACGGCGAGTATTTTCAAGCTCAGCATTAGACCGTAACACCTGGTTCCAGTGTTCATCAGCTTTGGCGCGGGCATCTTCTAACATCAGTGTTAACTCTTCATGTTTAGAAGGCTCACCGCCTGCATTTGATTCAGTGCTTTCTTCCTCAGATGTTACTTCCACTTCTACCTCAGGACTCTTAGGCGATGATTTTTTCTTCTTTGCCATTTTTTACTCTCCAGCAGACTTTTACGAATTCGTTAGGTACAGCAACAGCTGTGGTGCTTGCTTTCCCATGGGATATATAAGGACGAGTTATCTCTGATTCAAGACAGAGCCCAGTAATTTTGCCGTAACATCGACCACCGGGATAATTCGGTCGTAAGCCATACGTGTTGGCCCAATGATGCCAAGCACACCCAGGACTTCGTCATTAGCAGAATAGGCAGCCGTAATAACACTACAATTGTCGAGCACTTCATAACCAGATTCCTGACCGATGAAGATTTGCACCCCCTGGGCCTGCAGGGATTTATCCAGTAGATCGAGAATCCCCTGTTTTTCATTGAAGGCATCAAACAACTGCTTCAGTCGTGGCACATTGGCCATTTCGTCGTAGCCCATTAGATTGGTCTCACCCGCCAGGACATAATCATGAGGCTCTACACCTTCAAAGGCCTGATGCGCCATATCAATGGCTGAACGCATCATCTGATCCATACCCTCTCGTGCGCCCTGCATTTCTGATAGCAGCTGCTGACGAACTGAATTGACGTCTTTGCCAATAAATTCCTGATTCAGAAAATTCGAAATACGTTCTAACTCTGGCAGGCTGTACGCACGCGAGGTGTTAATAACCCGGTTCTGCACCTCACGTTCATTAAAAACAAGAATGGCTAAAACCCTATTTTCAGACAATGGCAAAAATTCGATTTGTCGCAGTGCAACCTGTTTCTGGAATGGCATCATCACCACACCAGCCATTTGAGTGAGTCCGGATAACATCGATGATGCGGTTTCCACTAATTGCGAAGTTTCTGCTTCCGGATTCAAACTCTTCGACAACGTTTCTACTTCGGTAGACTGAAGAGGTTTGATGGTAACGAGGTTATCGATAAACATCCGGTAACCGAGTTCCGTCGGCACACGACCTGCCGAAGTATGGGGAGCATGCACCAGGCCTAGTCGTTCCAGATCAGCCACAACATTGCGAATGGTGGCTGAACTAAGATCCAGCTGGGCGTTTTCAGCCAGGGCTTTGGAGCCCACGGGTTGTCCATCACGAATGTAGCGCTCGACCAGAGTTTTCAGCAAAACCTGGGCGCGTTCATTAATAGCTTCGCTTGCCATGATGCTATTAACAGATTGTGACTGGGCTTTTTTATTTGAGTCTGCCACCAGGAAAATCCTGTATCTTAATATTTACGTTAGCGGTTTAGTCGATCGGTGAATAATACTGCAAATACTCTGCCTCATGGGGCTCTTTATGAAACGAAAGATAAAACGAAAGATGAAGCGAAAGGCCTCAAAGTCCAAGGAATCTCAAACATTCTGGTTCAAGTCTGTCGCACGCCATTTCCATTACCCTTTTTACAATATCGTTACCAACACTCGAAGTGCTCGATTGCCCACCCAAATCAAGAGTAAGAATTTTTCCTTCCAGTAGAAGCTCTTTCACCG
>JAUVNZ010000049.1 GCA_030599435.1 Gammaproteobacteria bacterium
GGGGTATCCTTTGCGCCTGATTTTGGCGCCCCTTTTTATAATAAAATAGAACAATATGATGGGTAATAAAGGGCGTTAGGAAAGTTGATAAATGCTTTATGATTACTGTTAAATCAATGAGTTAAGTAGTCTTTAAGCTGGGGCACGGTAGAATGGAAAACGCAGAAGTACAGCAATTGATCGAAGTGGGCCTGCCAGGGGCAGATGTTAAAGTGACAGGCGATGGCAGTCACTTCGAAGTGGTAGTGATTTCTACTGCCTTTGAAGGCAAGTCACCCGTAGCCCAGCAAAAATTGGTTTACGCGACGCTTGGTGAACATATTACAAATGGGTCATTACATGCACTGACCATTAAGGCTTACACCCCGGAAAAATGGGAGACGGCCAGCAAGTTAATGGTAGGTTCCGCCTGAAGTTTTGACCATGGTTCCTTATGTTAAGAACAGGGGCGGCCACCAGACGGTGGCCTTTTCGTTTCTGGACTCTTGTTTCCAAAGGGATGGTTTCCAAAGGAATGGTTTTAACGGCCTGGCTTTGACAGAATTTAAATACTTTATTTAGGGGTGGCATGGATAAATTAATCATTACAGGTGGCGCTACACTCGATGGCGAGATTCGTATCTCTGGCGCCAAGAATGCTGCTTTGCCGATACTGGCAGCCACCCTGCTGGCAGAAGGCCCGATGACGGTTGGTAATGTGCCGCATTTGCAGGATGTCACCACCACCATGGAATTGCTGGGTGCCATGGGCATTCACATTGTCATCGATGAAAAAATGGCTATCGAAACGGACGCTTCCACCATAAAGCAGTTTTCTGCTCCCTATGAACTGGTGAAAACCATGCGTGCATCCATTCTGGTTCTGGGACCCATGCTGGCACACTTTGGCGAAGCGGAAGTTTCTCTGCCTGGTGGTTGTGCCATTGGTTCTCGTCCAGTCAATTTGCACATCGAGGGTTTGCAGGCCATGGGTGCAGACATTACCGTCGAAAATGGTTACATCAAGGCCAAAGCCAAACGGCTGAAAGGTGCCAAGCTGGTGCTGGATATCGTTACCGTCACCGGTACTGAAAATCTGATGATGGCTGCTACGCTGGCAGAGGGCACCACCGTGCTGGAAAATGCTGCCCGTGAGCCTGAAGTGGTGGATTTGGCTGAATGTCTAATTCAGATGGGCGCCAAAATTACTGGAGCGGGCACATCAACGATCACCATTGAAGGCGTGGAGAAGCTTAATGGCATTCGTTATAACGTAGTCGCAGATCGCATCGAGGCAGGTACCTACCTGGTAGCAGCTGCCATTACCGGTGGGCGCATCAAAATCAAGGATATCCAGCCCGACATACTGGATGCGGTGATATCCAAGCTGGAGGATACCGGCGCGGAGATAGAGAAAGGTGAGGACTGGATTTCACTGGATATGAAGGGCAAGCGACCCAAAGCTGTCGATGTGCACACTTCACCATATCCCGCCTTTCCCACGGATATGCAGGCTCAATTTACGGCATTAAATGCTATTGCCGAAGGTTCCAGTACTATTACTGAAACGGTGTTCGAGAATCGTTTTATGCATGTTCAGGAGCTGGAGCGTATGGGTGCGGATGTGCGCCTCGAAGGCAATACCGCCATTATTAGTGGTGTAGATAAACTAACAGCTGCACCGGTTATGGCGACTGACTTAAGGGCTTCCGCTAGTTTAGTGTTGGCCGGGCTGGTGGCTGAAGGCGATACCGAAGTGAATCGTATTTATCATATTGATCGCGGTTACGAACGTATTGAGGAAAAACTGTTGCAACTGGGCGCGACCATTCGTCGTGTGCCGAACTAAAAGTCATGTTTAGTTGAATGCGTGAATATTATTTGTGAAGAACTAATCGTGAAGAACAAATTGTGAAGAACTATGAGTGAGACCGACAATCTGATCATCGCCCTTTCCAAGGGCCGCATCTACAAAGAAACGTTACCGTTGCTGAAGCATGCCGGTATCGAACCTGTGGATGATCCCGATACCAGCCGCAAGCTAATCCTGGATACCAATCTCGATGATGTGAAGCTATTAATTTTACGTGCGACGGATGTGCCTACCTATGTGCAATATGGCGCAGCTGATCTGGGTGTTGCTGGTAAGGATGTGCTTCTGGAGCACGGTGGTGAAGGTCTTTATGAACCTGTGGATTTAAATATTGCCCGTTGCAAATTAATGACGGCAGGCCGTGTTGATGAACAACAGACACCGGGCCGACGCTTACGTGTCGCTACCAAGTTTGTTAACAGCACCCGTCGTTTTTATGCTGATCGTGGAGAGCAGGTGGAGATCATAAAACTCTACGGATCCATGGAGTTGGCACCTTTAGTTGGGTTGGCTGATCGCATTGTGGATGTGGTGGATACAGGCAATACCTTAAAAGCTAACGGTCTTGAGCCTAAAGAACACATTGCGGATATCAGCTCGCGGCTTATCGTCAATAAGGCGGCAATGAAAATGAAACATAATCGCATTAAGGTGTTAGTTGACCAAATTGCGGATGCAGTAGTTAGAAGTAAGTAGATAAAACTGACAGTAAACAAAAATGGATATCAAACGACTCAATTCTGTCGATGGGAATTTCTGGCAAGATCTCGAATCTTTGCTGGCCTGGGAGTCTGTGTCTGACGATGCAGTAAATACCACCGTGAAAGGAATTATTGCGGACATCCGTAAACGTGGTGATGCCGCTTTGGTGGAATATACGAACCGTTTCGATCGTATGTCAGCTACGGGAATGTCAGAGTTGGAAATTTCCGCCGTTCGTTTGCAGCAAGCACTTGATGGTTTGCCAGATGATCAACGCACTGCTCTGCAGACCGCCGCCGACCGCGTGCGCAGTTATCACGAACGTCAAATACAGGACAGTTGGAGTTACACTGAAGACGATGGCACGTTGCTGGGCCAGCAGATCACGCCGCTGGATCGCGTGGGTTTGTACGTGCCAGGCGGTAAAGCTGCTTATCCTTCGTCGGTATTGATGAATGCGATTCCTGCCAAAGTGGCTGGTGTAGAAGATTTAATCATGGTCGTTCCAACTCCGGATGGTGAAATAAACGAACTGGTATTCGCTGCCGCCGCCATTTGTGGTGTGGATCGTGTCTTTACTGTTGGTGGTGCGCAGGCCGTCGCGGCATTGGCCTATGGTACAGAGGCTGTGCCGCAGGTGGACAAGATTGTGGGTCCCGGCAACATTTACGTAGCTACCGCCAAGCGCCATGTGTTCGGTACCGTGGGCATCGATATGATCGCCGGCCCTTCGGAAATTCTGGTGATTTGCGATGGAAAGACCGATTCGGACTGGATTGCCATGGACCTGTTTTCACAGGCTGAGCATGATGAAGATGCGCAGTCCATTCTAGTCTGTCCCGATGCAGAATATCTGGATCAGGTGCAGGCCAGTATCGAAAAACTACTGCCGAATATGGAGCGCGCCGACATTATTCGCACCTCGCTCACAGATCGTGGCGCATTAGTGCAGGTGAAAGATCTGGACGAAGCCGTTACTGTGGCAAATTTCATCGCGCCGGAACACCTGGAGCTTTCTGTTGAAGATCCCGAGGCGATGGCGAAACAAATCAAACATGCCGGTGCTATTTTTATGGGTCGTTTTACGGCCGAGGCACTGGGCGATTACTGCGCCGGCCCCAATCACGTGCTGCCGACTTCGCGCACGGCGCGTTATTCATCGCCCCTGGGCGTTTATGATTTTCAGAAACGCTCTAGCTTGATTATGTGTTCAGCAGAGGGGGCTTCGGAGTTGGGTAAAACGGCATCCACTCTTGCTCGAGGTGAGGGCCTGGAGGCCCACGCACGCTCGGCTGAATATCGCATTAAAAATTAGACACTAATCAATAAACCTGTTTTATCAAACTGCGATGAGCACCATTAACGATAAAGTTACCCGCTGGGTGCGCTCCGAGATTCGCGCCCTGTCGGCCTACCACGTCCCAGATTCAGGTGATTTCATCAAGCTGGATGCGATGGAAAATCCCTATAACTGGCCGGAAGCTATGGTGGAGCAGTGGTTGACAGTGTTGCGTGACGCCGAATTAAATAGATACCCAGATCCTTCGCCGGCAGGCCTCAAAGATAGCCTTGGCCTGGCGATGGGAGTTCCTTTTGGTGGTCCCTTTAGCGAGAACAAGGACATTGAGGTGCTGCTGGGCAATGGATCAGACGAGCTGATCCAGATGATTGCTATGGCCATGGCGCAGCCTGGCCGTAAGGTGCTGGCTCCTGAACCCAGTTTCGTGATGTACAAAATGATCGCCACATTTACAGGCATGGATTATGTAGGCGTTCCACTGGATGAGGATTTCAGTCTCAATCTGCCAGTCATGTTGGCCGCCATCGAAGAACATCAGCCAGCCATCGTATTTTTGGCCTATCCTAACAATCCCACTGGCAACCTGTTTGACTGTGATGCGGTTAAGGCCATTATCAAGGCTAGCTCTGGTCTGGTGGTGGTGGATGAGGCCTACCATGCTTTTGCTGGCGACAGTTTTATGTCCGAGTTGGGCTCTTATGAAAACCTGGTGGTGATGCGTACGGTCTCCAAAATGGGACTGGCAGGGTTACGGCTGGGAATGCTGGCTGGTCCAGCGGAATGGTTGGCAGAGTTCGATAAGGTTCGACTGCCCTACAATATCAACGTGCTGACACAGAAAAGCGCCGAATTTGCTTTGGCGCATCGCGAGGTATTGGATCAGCAAACCCAGCAAATCTGCGTGGACAGGGAAAAACTTTTGGAGGCTATGGAGTCGATAAAGGGGATCAAAACATTCCCCAGCCGAGCCAATTTCATTCTCTTCCGTGTGAATAAAGGGGCTGCTGTTGTTGGTAAAAAGAGTGCCGCTAATGCCTCAGGGGTTTTTGAGTCGCTCAAAGCACAGGGTGTACTCATCAAGAATCTGTCTCCGGGGGGTGGGGTTTTGCAGGATTGCCTGCGAGTGACAGTCGGCAGCCCAGAACAAAATGAGGCCTTTTTGTCTGCTTTAGAAAATAGCCTGATTTGAGAATCACCGCTGTTAAAAAACGCCAGGCACTTCAATCATCTAACGCTTAACGTTATGCTATGCAGTCTGAAATAATACGTACTTGCACCGTTACTAAGAGCATTTGGAGATAACTCATGGCTGACCGTAAGGCCACTATAAAAAGAGATACCCTGGAAACCCAAATCCAGGTAAGCATTAATCTGGATGGTACCGGCGATTACAACGTCGATACCGGTGTGCCTTTTCTTGACCACATGTTGGACCAGGTAGCTCGTCACGGTTTAATTGATATTGATATCAAAGCAAAAGGCGATTTGCACATTGATGCTCATCACACAGTGGAAGATGTCGGAATCACACTGGGCCAGGCTTTTGCCGAAGCGGTGGGAGACAAAAAAGGTATACGTCGTTATGGTCACGCCTATGTGCCGTTGGACGAGGCATTGTCACGCGTGGTGATTGATTTTTCCGGACGTCCCGGTATGGAATACGGCATTGAATTTACGCGCGCTCGTGTGGGTGATTTTGATATGGACTTGTTGTCGGAATTTTTTCAGGGGTTCATTAATCACGCCCAGGTTACGCTGCACATTGATAATATTCGCGGCAAGAATGCACACCACATTGCTGAGACCGTATTCAAGGCTTTTGGTCGTGCCTTACGTATGGCGCTAGCGATGGATTCGCGTATGGGCGATTCTTTGCCGTCAACCAAAGGTTCGTTGTAAAAATTCTTTTCTAAGCAAGCACAACTACCATGAATACTGTTGCAGTTATCGACTATGGCATGGGCAACCTGCATTCGGTCGCCAAAGCGTTGGAACATGTGCCGGGCGATTTTCGCGTGGTGGTTACTGCGGATGCCACAAAAATTCTTGAAGCAGACCGCGTAGTATTGCCTGGTGTTGGCGCCATGCGTGATTGCATGGGTGAAATCAAACGTCTTGGTCTAGACTCTGTTGTACATGAGGTAGCAAATAGCCGCCCTTTGTTGGGTGTATGTGTTGGTATGCAGGCGATGCTGGAATCCAGTGCAGAAAATGATGGAGTTGATTGTTTGGGTTTGTTTAAGGGAACGGTTAAAGCCTTCCCTGATGACTTGCGTGACCCAATAACCAACGAACGCCTCAAGGTGCCGCACATGGGCTGGAATCAGGTTGATCAAACTATGCCACATCCTATGTGGAAAAATATTGTTCCTGATTCACGGTTTTATTTTGTGCACAGTTATTATGTTCAACCGGCCGGGCCAGAACCTATTGCAGGCTCAACCGTGTATGGGTTTCCCTTTGCGGCGGCGCTGACAAAAGAAAATGTATTTGCGGTGCAGTTCCATCCAGAAAAAAGTCAGCATGCAGGTTTGCAGTTGTATGCGAATTTTGTCGAGTGGGATGGTCAGTTTTAATTGTTGAATGTTTTGAAGCTGTTTAATGAGGCTAATGTAAATGTGTCTAATGTTTGTTGAGGCCAATGTTTAATGAGGACAAGGTATGCTTTTAATACCCGCGATTGATTTAAAAGACGGTAAATGCGTTCGACTAAAACAGGGTCGCATGGAAGACGATACCGTATTTTCAGACGACCCCGTTGCCATGGCGCGACGTTGGGTTGACGCTGGTGCGCGCCGTTTACATTTGGTTGATCTGAACGGTGCCTTTGAAGGCAAGCCCATGAATGCCAGCATTGTGCATGACATTGTCGAAGCCTTTCCCGACGTGCCAGTGCAAATTGGCGGCGGTATTCGCGATGAAGAAACCATTCAAACTTATCTGGATGCCGGTGTGCAGTACGTGATTATCGGTACCAAGGCGGTGAATGCGCCACACTTTGTTTCGGATATCTGCATGGCATTTCCCGGCCACATTATTATTGGTCTGGATGCAAAAGATGGCAAAGTGGCAATAGATGGCTGGTCAAAATTATCGCATCATGATGTGATTGATATGGCTAAACATTTTGAACATGACGGTGTCGAAGCTATTGTGTACACAGACATTTCACGTGACGGTATGATGAGTGGTGTCAATGTAGAGGCGACAGTCAAGCTGGCGCAGTCTATAAACATTCCAGTGATTGCCTCAGGTGGCATTACTAACCTTGATGATATCCGTGCCTTAAGTGAAGTGGCCGATGAGGGAATCATGGGCGCTATTACTGGTCGCGCCATTTATGAAGGCACATTGGATTTTATTGAAGGACAAAAATTGTCCGACGAATTAGCAAGCTCTTAAAAGGTATATACATGGGTCTGGCAAAACGAATTATCCCCTGTCTTGATGTCGATAACGGTCGCGTAGTTAAAGGCGTGCAGTTTGTCGATATTCGTGATGCTGGTGATCCAGTAGAAGTTGCCAAGCGTTATGATGAGCAAGGCGCGGATGAAATTACTTTTCTTGATATTACTGCTAGCTCTGATGACAGAGAGACTATGGTACATATGGTAGAAGAAGTTGCCGGCCAGGTATTTATCCCTCTAACGGTTGGCGGAGGTATTCGTACGGTCGATGATATCCGGCGCATGTTAAATGCGGGCGCTGATAAAGTGGGTATTAATACCGTAGCAGTGTTTAACCCCGAGTTTGTTCGTGAAGCGGCAGAAAAATTTGGTTCGCAGTGCATTGTGGTTGCCATTGATGCCAAGTGCGTTAGTGGTTGTGGTGATCAGGAGGGTGAAACTAAACGTTGGGAAATATTTACTCACGGTGGTCGTAAGCCTACCGGCATTGATGCCATCGAGTGGGCAAAAAAAATGGTGGATTATGGCGCTGGCGAAATTTTATTAACCAGCATGGATCGTGATGGTACAAAAATAGGTTTTGATCTCGAGTTAACGCGTGCGATTAGTGAAGCAGTCAGTGTGCCAGTGATTGCCTCGGGTGGTGTTGGTGAATTGAAACACCTGGCAGAAGGTGTGACTGAAGGTAAAGCTGATGCAGTTTTAGCGGCGAGCATATTTCATTTTGGTGAATATACGATTGAAGAGGCCAAACGTGCCATGGAAGCACAAGGTGTCGAGGTGCGATTGTGAGTGTTGAAGGTAAATGGTTAGATGACATCAAGTGGGATTCCGATGGCCTGGTTCCTGCTATCGCCCAGGATGCGACATCAGGTAAGGTGCTAATGATGGCGTGGATGAATCGTGAATCTCTACAGCTAACGGTAGATGAGGGTCGCGCTATATATTGGTCGCGCTCGCGGCAAAAATTATGGCGTAAGGGCGAAGAATCCGGCCACGTGCAAAAACTGAAAGACCTGCGTCTGGATTGCGATGCAGACGTGATATTGTTGTCGGTAGAACAGGTGGGCGGCATATCCTGCCACACGGGCAGAGAGCGGTGTTTTTATCGTCAACTTCAGGATGGGCAGTGGATTGAGACAGAAGAAGTTATAAAAGACCCTTCAACTATTTATAAGTAAACCAGCGAATAATGTATGAGTGATGTGTTAACACAATTAGCTGAAGTTCTGGAGTCGCGCAAAAGTGCGTCGCCTGATTCTTCCTATGTGGCCAGTTTATATGATAAGGGGCTGGACGAGATCCTTAAAAAAGTTGGTGAGGAAGCCACTGAAACAGTGATGGCTGCAAAAGATGGGAATCCGGAAAAAATTATTTATGAAACGGCAGAC
>JAUVNZ010000338.1 GCA_030599435.1 Gammaproteobacteria bacterium
AGGCAATGCCAGTAAGTTAAGGATGTAGGTGAGAATTTATTCACACAAGGTTGCCGTCATACAGGCCTTTGTTCGAATAAATTCGAACCTACAAAACCAAATAACTGCTTAACTTACTGGCATTGCCTCCGTCCCCTTTTATATTTGGCGCGGCAGCATTTAAGTCTGTTATGTTCAACGGATCACCGTTGCTGTATAGTTCTGCCTGATTTCCGGGTGAACCAAAGTTTTTTTAAAGTCCACCTCTAGCAATCAAACTCATCTAAATACTTACAAACAACAAATAAGGGAATTTTTGAATGAATATTAATAGAACAGTATCAATCCTTATCCTGGCAACAGTATTTGCCTCTAGCACTGTTATGGCTGAAGGCAAAAAACTGGCTGAAAAACTTGCAAACAGCAATATCACCGTCAGCATTGATATACCAAATTGTAATGCGGATGCAGCTATCCTCTGCCCCGGTCTGTCCCGGAATAGCCAAAAATCAATGATGTGCCTGATGGCTTATGAAGATAACCTGTCAACAGCCTGTAAACTAGGCATTATTGAAGCAGTCCTGATTTTTGAACTGGGCATGCTTGAAATAAATCATTCTATCAATGCCTGTGAAGCGGATGCTGACAAATACTGCCTTGATGTGGAGCCCGGTGCCGGCCGCATAGTGAGTTGCCTCAGAGAAAATAAAAGCAAGATAAGCAGTGAGTGCAGCTCTGCGTTAAAAGACTCAGGTTTCTGGGATCTTGGTACTAAATAGAACTGGCGTTTATTTAGAAAAATGTCGATATTAAGTAGAAATCTCTGCTTAATATCGACATTGAATTGACGGAAACATGCTTAGTTACGACAGGCCACAGGCACTTAACACTGAAATTGCAAATAGTTGTTAGAAAACGTAACTCAGATTAACCGGTAATTAAAGTTGTAATTTTTTCTACTACAGTGCCGAGTTTAAAATGTATAAACACCACTAACTGAGATCATATCAACGTCAGCAATATCTAAATCATACACTTCGTATTCTGCACGCACCGCGAAAGGTCCAAGTGCAAATCTCGCGCCTATGCCATAAGCAGGGTCTGTTCCAGAGTCAGAGACAGGTCCAACATCCACATCCCAGTCAATCATACCCGCCTTGGCAAATACGCCAAAGGGCCCAAAACTAAGGCCCGCCAGGCCAAAAGCATTGATACCTGTCACGTCGACTTTGTCACCGCCATCACTGGGACTACCAAAATCAACATAAGAAGCTTCAACAGCAAAATCAACAAGAGGAATAAAACCGATATTGAATCCACCAAATACTTTATATGCTGAATCACTTTCATCAAAATCACTATCATTGGCTTCCACCCCGGCGTCACCAACACCTGCACCAATATAAAAACCGCTATCGGCACCAGCAAATACAGCAGCTGGCGTTGCCAGGAGAAGTCCGCTTAAACAAATTAATGATACCCTAACTTTTTTAATACTCATAATAATGTCCTATATTATATTATTTTTTTATTTTTCTTTTACGAAAAATCCGTGTAACAAAAGCATTGAAATCATACTATAGTACTGCAAATTAGGCCAATGACCTTTCTCTGCATCTCCGCGCGACGTGCCTGAATGCACTAATGTCGCAGGCGACGGGCTGCAATTCATGTCTCGAATAGTAAAAATACAGGCTGTTTCAGGCAGAGCTATGGCGGCATACCGTACTTCCTGTACATTCGCCACACCGCCTTCCCTGGCTCCTTGCGGAATACCGTCCATCCATGGACATAAAAAAGCCGGCCCAAAAGGGCCGGCTTTTTCAGTGTGACTTAAAGCAGCAATTATTTAGCTGCTTCACGCTCCTTCACTTCTTTAATAACATCTTCCGATACGTTCTTAGGCGCTGCTACATAATGCAGAAACTCCATCGAGAACTGGCCACGTCCAGAGGTCATGGTACGTAACGAGCCGATGTAACCGAACATTTCACTCAGTGGACATTCTGCTTTAATACGTACCCCTGTCGGGTTTGCTTCCTGTGATTTGATCATGCCACGACGACGGTTCAGGTCACCGATAACATCACCGACGTGATCGTCCGGTGTATACACATCAACCTTCATAATTGGCTCCATCAGTTGCGGACCCGCTTTAGGCATAGTCTGGCGATAGGCTGCCTTCGAAGCAAGCTCAAACGCCACGGCTGATGAATCCACCGCATGGAATTGACCATCCATTAGTGTCACTTTAAAGTCCAGACACGGGAATCCGGCTAATACACCGCGATCAGACATTATCTTAAAGCCTTTTTCAATCGCAGGCCAGAATTCACGAGGTACGTTACCACCGGTTACTTTTGACTCAAACTCATAACCACTGCCTGGCTCACCCGGCTCGATGATATAATCAATTTTACCGAACT
>JAUVNZ010000281.1 GCA_030599435.1 Gammaproteobacteria bacterium
AATTTTTTTAATTTGTTTATCCGTTAACACGCCATGCACACCATCGGTACATAACAGGAACCGATCATGCTGTTTAAGACTGTGCTCTGCACAATCGACTCGCAACCCTTCCTCCAGCCCTACCGCTCGATGTAACACATGTTTCATATCGGGGTGGTGGTGAACATGATCCGTGGTGAAACGTTGCAACACATGTTGTCGTAAACGATAAACGCGACTATCCCCAACATGAATTACATGGGCCTGTCTGCCATGCAATATCAGCGCACTAAAAGTGGTCGCCATATTTTCCAGGGAAGGATCACGGCGTGATTGAGCATGAATCCAACGATTGATCGAGGCCAGGGCGCGACTGGCGGCGCGCTCGACACCCAGAGTTTCCGGCATGTCGTAGTACGCATCAATAAACCCGCGCACGGTTGTTTCCGCTGCTTCGCGGCCACCACTGGCACCACCCATACCATCAGCAATAGCAGCAACCGCACCTTGTATTGCTTGCTGTTGTGCATCCCCTTGATAGGCAGCTAAAAAATCTTCATTGGTTCTACGTTTACCAGTCTCACTGGCTACGCCAACCTTGATTTGTAATTGTTCCGACATGGTGTAACAGAAAATTTATACCCATTTACTTTATATGTGTTTGTAAAACTCTACCTTGTATGGGCGGGCCTTGGCAAATAAAGGGGAAGCCTGTTGGTGATTCCTTATCTGTATTTCAAAATAAAATAAACTCATGCACAAACATTGTGCGAACTACTTTATATCAGCACCGGTATGGTGCAAATATCCATGCGTTTGCTAGTGATGATTATGTAACTCGCTGACTTAAAACAGTAATAATGAATGGCACATAAACTGCATGGCCAATACAGCACAGATCAACATGCTGTCACTATGAATATTAAATTCAGTTGTTAGCACGTTAATCAAAAATTAAAAAATAACTTTAGTTACGTGCATGACCGCAAAAGGGAATCAAAGTGTCCGTCTCTTTATTTACCCGGCATCGATTTGGTGTAGTCCGTTTGTGCGCCCTTAATTATGAGTTGATACCCAGCAACAAAACTGAATTTCAGGAGGTTACCGATGAAACTTGTTACTGCCATCATAAAGCCGTTCAAAATCGATGAAGTGCGCGATGCACTATCAGAAGTGGGCGTAAAAGGAATTACTGTAACCGAAGTAAAAGGATTTGGCCGGCAAAAAGGCCATACAGAACTCTATCGTGGTGCTGAATACGTGGTTGACTTTCTACCCAAGGTCAAGCTTGAAGCAGCGATTGATGCTGACATGCTGGATCAGGTTATCGAAGCCATTGTTGGTGCTGCTAAAACTGACAAGATCGGGGATGGAAAAATTTTCGTTTCCAACCTGGAACAAACCATACGCATCCGCACCGGTGAAACCGGCAAAGAAGCACTATAAATCCTTGGGGGAGTAAATCATGAAACTTAATAATATTAATAAAACAATACTAAAAGGACTTTCGGTACTTTTGGTCATGTTGCCTGGCCTGGCGCTGGCAGAAGAAACACCGGTACTAAATTCTGGTGACACCGCTTGGATGCTAACCGCCACTGCCCTGGTTTTGTTTATGACCATCCCGGGGCTATCGCTTTTTTATGCCGGTATGGTGCGCTCCAAGAATGTGCTCTCGGTATTGATGCAATGTTTTGCAATTACTGCCTTGATGACCGTGCTCTGGGTAATCTTTGGTTACAGCGTCGCCTTTGGTGGTGAGGGTGCCTACTGGGGCGGCCTGAGCAAAGCCTTCTTGAAAGGTGTTAGCGTAGATTCTTTAAGTGGCACCATTCCTGAAACCGTATTTATGACCTTCCAGATGACTTTCGCCATTATCACACCGGCACTCATTGTTGGCGCCTTTGCCGAGCGCATGAAATTTTCGGCGTTACTCTGGTTCTCTGCTATCTGGTTGGCCCTTGTTTATGCGCCCATTTGTCATTGGGTTTGGGGCGATGGTGGTTGGCTCGGTAGTAAAGGCATTCTGGACTTTGCCGGTGGTACCGTCGTGCACATTAACGCCGGTATTGCCGGACTGGTGGCAGCCATTGTGTTGGGTAAACGCAAAGGTTTTCCAACTACACCTATGGCACCCCACAATTTAGGTTACACCCTTATAGGTGCAGCCATGCTCTGGGTAGGCTGGTTTGGTTTTAATGCAGGTTCCGAGTTGGCAGCCGACAAGGTTGCCGGCATGGCCATGGCCGTTACCCAGATTGCTACCGCAACAGCTGCTCTGGGCTGGATGTTTTCTGAATGGCTTACTCATGGCAAACCCAGCGTACTGGGTATTGCCTCCGGTGCGGTGGCAGGGCTTGTTGCTATCACACCCGCTTCAGGTGCAGTCGGTCCTATGGGTGCCATTGCGATTGGTGCCGCCGCTGGTGTTATCTGCTTCCTGGCCTCAACAAAACTCAAACGCGCCATCGGTTACGACGACTCACTAGACGTATTCGGTGTCCATGCTATTGGCGGTATTGTTGGCGCCCTTTTGACCGGTGTCTTCGCTGCGACAAGTCTGGGCGGCGCAGGATTTGGTGATGGCATTAACAGCATCGGCCAACAAGTCGGCGTGCAATTCATTGGTGTAATCGCCACAGTAATCTATACCGGCATCATGAGTTTCATTATTCTCAAAATTCTTGATGTCATTATTGGTCTCAGGGTTAACGAAGAGCAAGAAACAGAAGGTCTTGATATCGCCCTTCATGACGAACGTGGTTATAACCTGTAATTAAACATTCTTAACAATTAAATCAATTAAGGACAATTGGTATCGAGCACACAGTGCTCGATACCAATAATTTTGTAGTATGGCATTAGCAAATTTTTTCAGAAGTGGTCACAAGCCCACCCTCTTCAGTGCTTTTATCTATTCCGATATCAGTTTTATGGTTTGGGTGTTGCTGGGTCCACTGGCAATTTTTATTGGTCGTGACC
>JAUVNZ010000276.1 GCA_030599435.1 Gammaproteobacteria bacterium
AAGAATATTAATAAAAGCCTTAGCATAATTTTTCGCACCACTCATCACATGCATTGTTAATTTTTTCATAAGCATGAACAAAGGCTTCTTTAGGTTTTCTATAGGGATCAGAAATTTCTGTTTCGCCCCATTTCCCCAACAGATGTACCCGTCCTCTGGCATAGGGGTATAGACTTTCGATTTCCTTCTGCTGCCAATGCTCCATTACCAGGATTAACTCATTCTGTTTAACCATTTCATTATTTAGCTGGCGAGCTCTATGCGCTACACCAGCAACTCCATGTTCTGTCATTACTTCAATGGCATATTCATCGGCTCCCTGGCCAACGAGTGCACCGAGTCCTGCAGAGGAAACACATGTATCCAAACCCTGTTTTTTTATTTTTTGTTGTAACAAATACTCAGCCATTGGGCTTCGGCAAATATTGCCCACACAAACAATCAGAATATTATTAAACATTTACCCAGTGTAATGTAATGTAACGTCCATCATGACTTTATCAGCAAGCACATTTCTATCGTCAATAGTTATATTGACTAGCGATAGGAACTAGCGATAGGGACTAGCGATAGTCTGCTCCTGAATTACTATCGTTGTGATAGCAGTTGATCCAGCCGCTGAATTTAAACTAATACCAGAAGGTCCACCAATTACAATCGTGTTTATAGTAGCAACTGGAGCGCTAGCGCTAACTTCAGCTTTAGCTACCATAGATGTAGATGGCATGATAAAAGCTGGATCCATCATTTGAAAATTGTTTACACTACCAGGACTTGAAACATTACCTGATTCGCTGACTGCAACCGATAGATTTGCATCAACCACAACAGGTTCACCTGCTAAACCAGCAACCTCAACCTGACCTTCTTTAACACTTACATGTGTCCCAAATGCAACTGTCGCTACACCTGGTGCAAATAAGCTTTCTGTATCAACACGTGCTACTGATGGTGGAGGTGCAATATTGTTAGCAAAAGCTACTGGAGCAGTCGTCGTTACTATTGGCGAAGATGACTGGCTACTTATTGCACCATAAGATCCAGATTCCAGGACATAAGTGCCACTTTCATTACGTTGATCAATACTGCCCTCAATTACATGGGAAACAATTCCCCCAGAGCTACAATTGCCCACACAATTTACTGTAAAATCGGTACCCCTGATAAGCATAGTTGCAACAGTCGTATCTAACCTGAATGCCTCTCGGTTGTTTTTACCAGGCAATCCGCTAACAAAACGTAAACCACCCTCTATCAACTTAAAAACAGATCTATTCTCTTCACCTGTTTCATTATATTTATAATCACTAATCTCAAACGCACTTTCAGCCTGCACAGTTACACTTGAGCCGTCTATAAATTGCAACTGAGCAAAACTATTTTTGGAACTGACTATATGTTCTGTACTATAAATGGGGTAACCCAAACCCAAACGGCGGTTATACTTTTTGCCGACGTTGACTTCACCCTGTATTGCAACAACTTTTGCAATAACAGGTAAATCTGTTTTCATCTTCGGGCCAGCCATTTCTTTATTTTCTTCGTTGCAGTCTATATCACAAATTCTTACCGAGAAATCAGAACCTTTTTTTCGTGCAGTTACTAATCCATCCGGTGAAGTCACTTTGTAAAGATTAGGGCTCCGCCTTGCGATATCACCTGTAACAACCCTGATTCCTCCATTAATAATTTCTATTTCAGCCTCTTTTTGACTGTATTTTTCTGTGAAAATAACTGTATCCGGGCGCAATGTGATTTCGGCACCATCATCAAATAAAACTTTAAGCGTACTACCTTCATGTGTTTTGAGCATACCATGGATAGATATTTCATCTCCGAACTTCAATGTTTTTTGCCCTACATACATATACGATCCTCGTACTTTTATACTTTCCTGTATGATTGCTTTGCCATCGATATAAACGACCTTTCCAATAACAAAATTTTCGGCATTGACAAATGGCGTAAACAACGTCAGGACAATAAAACTTGATGCAACAAACCATCGATGCCAACTCTTATGTATTGCGATTTTTATAGTAGTGGCTTCTTGTTGTAAATTTTTCATTATTAATCCTCTAAATATTTGATTCCTGTCCAGGTCAAATGCATAGATACTCAGTAGCACCTGAAATACAAACCCTGGATATAGACATTACCTAATCTAAAACATATATGAATATGCCACTGAGCCTACTAAGGTTGTGCCTTCATCACCCGGCACTCGACTAGTAACATCGAATGCACCCATTGTAATGATGAGCGGAAAATCAGAGACTGGCAATATAGATGTACCCAGTGTCAGTATACTGGATGTGTAATCAGCTATAAGACTAATGTGCGGTGTGAGGTATACGCCAACAGACGCAAAAACACCGGCTTCGCTTTCAGGGTCAGCTTCTTGTACATCAGCAAAAGCATTTGTTCCAACACCTGCATTAATAATAACTGGATGATCTTCAATGGGGATGATTTTAGTCACCGCTACGTAGACTGAATGTTTTGGCTTTTCCGATACATCATTCCAACCTGCAACATTAATTCCCCCCACAGAAACACCTAGCTGCTGACCAACAAAGAATTTTCCAACCGAAACACCCAAAGCCCCTCTTTCACCCGCACCACCATCCGGTGAGACACTGCCGATGCTAAGTGAAACCACTGAACCAATACTTTTTATCGGATCACCCACTCCCATGCCAAAAGCCAGGCTACCGTCAGTACGGTCAGAAGAAGATGTGTTTGCCAGCCCCCCTAATGCCACAAATGCAGAGCCCCAGCCCGAGACCAGCCCGGACGGCGCACCCAATGAAGAACCTGGCAATGCAGCCAGTTCGTCATATCTCTTTGCAGCAAAAAATTCAAACCCATGCGCAGATACTACTGTAAGTAAAGTTAACCACCCTAGAAGTAAAGTGGCCGCTGTTTTTCTGACATCCATTATTTTAAACACCCCTATTTTCATGACTGGCGAAGAATAACATTGTTAATTGCATTC
>JAUVNZ010000318.1 GCA_030599435.1 Gammaproteobacteria bacterium
TATCTCTGCCGGGTTGCTGAAATTGATGGCATCCTTGCCAGTTATTGCATTATGTCCACTGGGGCAGATGAGGCGCACATACTCAATCTGTGTGTGGCGGACGAATTTCAACGCCGTGGTCTTGGCCAATTACTGTTAACCAATATGCTGGATGAAGCAAAAGAAGCGAAAATTAAAAATATTTTTCTGGAAGTCCGGCCTTCTAACTATGCGGCGATCATGTTGTACGAAAACCTGGGATTTAATCAGGTAGGTACTCGTAAAGATTACTATCCGGCTAAAACTGGTCGAGAAGATGCGGTGATCCTGGCTAAGGATCTAGAGTTTTGGGATTAGGTCTAAGGTTGGAACAAAAGTCAGATCTTTTGGTCAGACAATCGATCAGTGAATCTGTGAGTGAATAAAGGAACCTTTGATTTATTCTGGACGAAGTAGATTGTGATCTAAAATGTTCAGATTCAAGGCGCAATTCGCACGTAATAGCAAGCTATTGCGAAGATTTGCAACGCAGAAGCTGGATATTTTAGACGCAAGATACGAGTTCATGAATAGATCAGAGGTTCCTAAAGTCAATACTGAAAAGCCCCCTGCCATATTTCTTATGGGGCCAACGGCTTCGGGTAAAACCGAACTGGCCGTGCAGCTAGTGCAGGAATTACCGTGTGACATCATCAGTGTTGATTCGGCTTTGGTGTATCGGGGCATGGATATTGGTACCGCCAAACCTGATGTCGAAACCCTGGCAATTGCACCGCATCGTCTTATAGATATCTGTGATCCCAGTGAAGCCTTTTCGGTTTCGCAATTTCGGGATGCTGCTCTCAAAGAAATCAAGGATATTCAGTCCCGGGGCCGCATTCCCCTCCTGGTGGGTGGAACCATGCTGTACTACAGGGCACTGGAGCATGGTCTGTCATCCTTGCCATCAGCAGACCCTGAAGTACGCGCTCGTCTGGAAGCAGAGGCTGAAGATCTGGGCTGGCAAGTTCTTCACGACCGATTGGCTGAAATTGATCCCGAAGCTGCTGAGCGAATCCACGTCAACGACCCACAACGTATCCAGCGTGCCCTGGAGGTTTTTGAGTTAACTGGGGAGCCCATGACGGCCTGGTTTAGTCGAGAGACAGACAACGAATTGCCCTGCCGAATAGTTAAGGTAGTTTTAGCTCCAGAGGACAGGGCAGTTCTGCATCAGCGTATTGAAAAGCGTTTCCACGCTATGCTGGACCAGGGATTTGTCAAAGAGGTAGAAGGCCTTTACCAGCGGGGTGATTTGCACACCGATCTGCCATCAATGCGAGCCGTGGGTTATCGTCAGGTGTGGAAATATCTGGATGACGAGTATGACTATGAGACGATGGTAGAAAAAGGGGTTATTGCTACCCGTCAGTTCGCCAAACGGCAATTTACCTGGCTTCGTGGAGAGCAGGAACAGTGCCGATTTGAAGCCACTGATCCGGAAATACTGCCTAAGGTCTTGAAATATCTATCTAGTAGTGCCATATAACGGTTGTGGGGGTAGATTTGCTCAATAGGAGCCCGCGGGTGTGATTACAGATTTGCTAGTGATTTCTTCTGTGATGCAAGAATGATGAGCATGATAGTCGAGCAATGAGTGGAACTACTGTAATCCCTTCGCTATCCGAGAGTCTGTACGGTAGCTAGTTCAGTGCTCCAGGCAGATTCACATAATTATAATAAGGATAATAAAAAGGAGAAAACCATGTCCAAAGGGCAATCATTACAAGACCCTTTCCTGAATGCCCTCCGTAAGGAACGTATTCCGGTCTCAATTTTTTTGGTTAATGGTATTAAATTACAGGGCCAAATTGATTCATTCGATCAATTTGTTGTGCTGTTGAAAAACAGCGTCAGCCAAATGGTCTACAAACACGCAATTTCCACGGTAGTGCCTGCGCGCAACGTGAAAATGCCAGTCACACCAGAAGGTGATTCGGATTCTCATAATTCCTAACTTTATATTTCTTAAAAAGGTATCAGGAGACGCGTTTGTTTGAGCGCCCTGTTTCTAATGCAGAGAATGCCGGTGATGGCGAACGTGCCATCCTCATCCATCTAAATACATCCGGTTCGAGTGACAGTGAAGAGCTCTCCGAATTCCGTGAGCTCGTACTGTCTGCGGGTGCGACACCCGTGGCAGAGATCAGCAGTACTCGTCGAACGCCGGATCCCAAATACCTTATTGGTTCTGGCAAGGCAGAGGAAGTTCGACTGTGCGTGGAACGTGAAAAGGCGGATCTGGTCCTGGTGGATTATGCGCTAGCACCTTCACAGGAACGTAATCTGGAAAAATTATTGCAATGCCGAGTTTTAGACCGAACCGGCCTGATTCTTGATATTTTTGCCCAACGGGCATCCTCTCATGAGGGCCGTTTGCAGGTTGAATTGGCACAACTCAGACATTTATCGACACGTCTGGTGCGGGGCTGGACTCATCTGGAAAGACAAAAAGGTGGTATCGGTTTGCGGGGCCCGGGTGAAACCCAGTTGGAAACAGATCGTCGATTGCTCGGTGCTCGTATAAAGCAGCTCAATAAACGTCTGGATAAGGTTCAGAATCAGCGCAACCAGAGTCGCCGCGCTCGCCATAAAGCCGATGTGCCA
>JAUVNZ010000333.1 GCA_030599435.1 Gammaproteobacteria bacterium
GTGCAACCCAGAAGCACGATGCCGCCGGCCGCCTCGATGTGAAGAAAGCGGCTGAGCGGTCCCAGGATCTGGTCGATCGGTTCCCGGGGCAATGTGGGGCTGCTGGAGTCTCCGGTGCCATGCGCCATGATCCTGCTCCTCCTCCGTTCACCTGGGTGTGTGGTGGCGCGTGAGTATACCCCAGGGCGGATGGCCAGACTCAGCGGGATGTGTGGGACAGGTAAGTCCAGGATGGTCTAACGGCCGGTGACGACGACGGTGTGTCGCCACGGCGGCTTCGGCAAGTGGCGCCGCAAGAGTAGCCGGGCGGGATCAGTAGCGGCGGATGTTCGCGCCGCCCATGGAGGTGGAGAGATCGATCTTCAGGACCGGTGTCTCTTCCGGCTTGTCGCCGGTTTCCATCAATTAGATAGTATAGCTCTCAGGCATGGTTTCCGGCTACAAGCACGCCGGAATGACGAAATATATAATGTTGTTATTTTTATTTGCTCTTCTTCGCACCCCAAGGGCATTTGTCGCTTCGCTCGGGCACGTCTTTCGCGGACAAGTACTACTTAAAATTCACCCCTTCAGTACTGTATCAAGTACCACATAGTTTGCTAAAATGCGCACCATGGCCAAAAAGACCCCCAATTTCGAAAAAGCATTAACCGATCTGGAATCCCTTGTTGAAGACATGGAACAAGGCAATCTCAGCCTGGAAGAATCACTCAAACGTTTTGAAAAAGGTATTGCCTTAAGTACCGAGTGTCAGCAGGCATTGCAAAATGCTGAGTTAAAAATCAAAGAGCTGGTTGAAAAAAACGGCAAACTGCTTGAGCAAGACATCGAACTGGATGACTAAGCATACTTTCCAATCCCGCCTGGAGACTTACCAGAAACGTGTTGATGCCGCATTAGATAAATACCTGCCATCGGACGATCCACCAGAACACAATCTGGCTGCAGCTATTCGTTACTCTGTTACAGGTGGCGGTAAACGCATCCGGCCTGCAATGGTTTACGCTGCAGGTGAAGCCATGGGCGTATCAACCGACCTGCTGGACATTCCCGCCTGCGCAGTTGAAATGATCCACGCTTATTCATTAATCCATGATGACCTGCCGGCAATGGACGATGATGATCTGCGGCGCGGTCGCCCCACCTGTCACAAAAACTTTGATGAAGCCACTGCCATACTGGCCGGTGATGCCTTACAGGCCCTGGCTTATGAAATTCTGGCAAAAGATGACCATAAAGAGTTAACGCCTGAGCATCGAATTGAAATGTTAAGCCTGCTAACCGAAGCCAGTGGTGCACACGGCATGGCTGGCGGCCAGGCAGTAGACCTGGCATCTGTCGGCAAACAACTCACGCTGGAACAGCTGGAGCACATGCATCAGCTTAAAACCGGCGCCCTGATTCGTGCCAGTATCCTGCTTGGCGCTATGTGCAAGCAGGATATCAATCCTCAGGAAATAAACATGCTCAGCAATTACGCCTTGTGTATCGGCCTGTCCTTTCAGATCCAGGATGATATTCTTGATGTCATCAGTGACACTGAAACCCTGGGCAAACCGCAGGGTTCAGATGAAAAACAGGAAAAACCTACATTTCCAGCCATTATAGGACTGGAAAAGTCCAAACAGCTGGCACAGGAACAACATGAACTTGCGCTAAAAACACTTGAACATCTGGACGAAAAAGCAGATAGTTTACGCCAGTTATCTGCTTATATTGTGGAACGTCAATTTTAACCGGCTGAATAATTAACCTAATATTGCACAACACATGCCATTTACTACACATGCCTTTTACTAAAGCCAACTGGTCACTGCTAGAGTCCATAAACTCCCCAGCAGACGTTCGCAAGCTCAACGCCTTGCAACTGAACGAACTGGCACGCCAGCTGCGTGAGTTTTTGCTGGACAGCGTTTCGTCTACCGGTGGCCACCTGTCTGCAGGCCTTGGCACGGTAGAACTCACCGTGGCGCTGCATTACGTATTCAATACCCCTGACGACCGACTGGTATGGGATGTAGGTCATCAAACCTACCCCCATAAAATTCTTACCGGTCGCCGCGAAAAAATGGCTACATTACGCCAAAAAGGCGGCATCGCAGGTTTCCCAAAACGTGAAGAAAGCGAGTATGACTGTTTCGGCACCGGCCACTCCAGCACCTCGATTGCTGCTGCCTTAGGCATGAGTATTGCCGCCAGACAGAACAATGAAAACCGACATTGTGTCGCCATCATCGGTGATGGTGCAATGACCGCAGGCATGGCATTTGAAGCACTGAATCATGCCGGTGACAGTGATGCCAATTTACTGGTTATCCTGAACGACAACGATATGTCGATTTCCCCCAATGTTGGCGCACTATCAAACCACCTCACCCGCTTATTATCCGGCAATCTATTTTCGACCCTACGTGAAGGTGGAAAAAAAGTACTGGAAAATATCCCGCCTGCTCTGGAA
>JAUVNZ010000136.1 GCA_030599435.1 Gammaproteobacteria bacterium
ACATAAGCGAATTGATTGGTTATGGGCGCCATTTTGCCGTCGCACTCTGGTAATCGTAAGTTGTAATAATCTCACTAACATTGTTTTATATTTTTAACAGATCCAAAGCCAAAATACTGTCCGAAAATGGTGTTACCCTCTATGATTAATAATAGAGGTTAATTAAATAAGTGGTATTTAACGTCAAATACTAACGCTATGAACGACTCACCTCCTCCGCAATCCGGGCCAGGGCCAGAAAAAGAACCAGAGCCCGAATCCCAACTCCAGATGCCACCGCCGACGTGGATGCCCTATATTATTGCTGCCGTAATTTTTTCTCTTATTTACGTGTTTATTGTCCAGGCTCCTGATAAGGAACCTCGTTATGAAATTCCCTATACCGAATTTAAATTATTACTCAAGCAGGAACGAGTAAAGCAGGTGTTATTAAAAGGCGAAATTGCTGAGGGGAGCTTGTATGACCCGTCACCTATCGGTCCTGAAAATGCCATGGGGGTGCATTTTCGCACTCGCATCCCCAGCTTTGGTGACGAATCCCTGCTCCCGGAGCTGGAGGCACAAAACGTTGAGGTAACCGTAGGTACTGAAGCAGAAACAAATGTCTTCATCACTTTTTTATTAGCCTTGTTACCCTGGCTGCTGTTTATCTTCGTGTTTATGTGGCTTATGAGACGAGCATCACGCAACCTCGGCGGCGGCCTGGGTGGCCCCAATGAACTCAAACGATTTTTAGAGGCAACACCGGGTAAAACTGCCGAGATACCCGAGGTAAGTTTTAAGGACGTCGCGGGTCTGGAAAATGCCAAACGTGAAGTCACTGAGCTGGTGGATTACCTTAAACACCCGGAAAAATATCGCGAGCTGGGTGCCGAAATTCCCCGAGGCGTATTATTGATGGGGCCACCAGGTACAGGTAAAACCCTCATGGCCAGGGCATTAGCCGGTGAGGCCGGTGTACCCTTTTATTCCATCTCTGCCTCAGAATTTATCGAGGTATTCGTTGGTGTGGGCGCGGCTCGCGTGCGTCACTTGTTCGAGGCCGCCAAGAAAACTGCCCCAAGCATCCTGTTTATTGACGAACTGGACAGTGTTGGACGTACCCGGGGCACCGGGGTAGGCGGCGGCCATGATGAACGGGAACAAACCCTGAATCAGATCCTGGCAGAAATGGATGGCTTTAGCCCACACGAAGATGTACTGGTGTTAGCAGCTACCAATCGTCCCGATGTTCTTGATCCAGCCCTACTGAGACCAGGCCGTTTCGACCGTCATGTCACTTTGGATTTACCAGATATCAATGATCGACAGGCTATTCTGGCCGTGCATGTGCGAAAAATCCCCCTGGCGGAAGATGTTGATCTTGGCAAACTTGCCGCAGGCACACCGGGATTTTCAGGGGCGGATCTTAAAAACCTGCTCAATGAAGCAGCGATTATTGCTGCGCGCGAAAATAACAAACAGGTCACTATGGCGGATTGTGACCAGGCGCGTGACAAGGTGATGATGGGTACAGAACGTAGCCTGGCGATTGAGCCGGAGGAAAGGCACCGTCTTGCTGTGCATGAATCGGGGCACACATTAGTGGCCTATTTTTTACCCAATGCCGATCCCCTATACAAAGTCAGCATTATTCCGCGAGGCCAGGCCCTTGGTGCCACGCAACAATTACCTGAACACGAACGACACACGCTGCCCGAAGATTATTTACACGACAGGCTTGCCGTTATTCTCGGCGGTCGTATAGCAGAAAAGATTTTGCTTGGCACGGTAAGTTCTGGTGCTGATGAGGATATCCATCAAGCCACCGCCATGGCACGAGCCATGGTCTCCCGCTGGGGGATGTCTGATGAAGTCGGCCCGGTTGATTTACGCGAAAGCGAGGAACATCCCTTTCTTGGTAAGGAGATCGCACAGCCCCGTCACTACAGCGAACATTCTGCTGAAACTGTGGATCTTGCGGTACAGCAAATGTTACTAGAGGCTGAAAAACGTGCTGCAGATACCATTGAACACCACAGAAAGGAATTGGATGCTCTAGTCGAATCTCTGGAAAAAAAGGAAACCCTGGCGCTTGAAGATATAAAGCAATGCCTAGGGCCGGCCATTGAAAAAAAACATCTTTCTTCAGTACCCCCGTTAAAGCATTAATATCGACATAGGGATTTTAACACCAGGGAAACGGTCGAGGCATTATGTTATTCGACGCTAACCTGACCTTGGCCTACTATTGATATGTAGGAGGATGGTAAAGATGAATCGGTATGTTTACTTGTCTGTATTGATAGCCATAGTCATTTTTATCGGCGTGTCAGTGGCCAACATGCGGGTTAATAACCCAGGTTCAGATAATAACGCCACAACATCCGACAAAGAGTCAGAAATAATACATACTCCTGTAGCTACGGAAGGAGTTACAGAACGGATCACAGGACGCGGCCAACTTCTGTATGAAAATCACTGCACCACGTGCCACGAAAGTGGTGTTCATCTTCGCCAATCCGGCAAGGTGCATTCTGTGAATGATATTCGCCAATGGGTTATACGTTGGTCAAATAATCTCGAACTTGATTGGAAAAAAAATGATGTGGATGTCGTCACCAATTATATAAATCGACGTTTCTACCATTTCAACACTGAAGAATAACCAATCTCACTTAAACCATATCGCACCATGCGTGGGTAGCACATCTGACAAAATACTATGCCCAGCACACTGAACCAGGTTACTACTCACGTCCATGCCCTGGCTGACGATATTGGCGAACGTAATGTTTTTCATCCACGTGCCCTGGCTTCAGCGGCCAGCTATATACAAGGAGAGTGGGAACGACAGGGTTATGATGTAACTTCCCAGCACTATCGCGCAAAGGGTGTTGATTGTGCCAATCTGGAAGTGACTCGTGCAGGTAGCGACGTTACTGAACCAATAATATTGATTGGCGCCCACTATGACTCTGTACAAGGAAGCCCTGGTGCCAATGACAACGGCAGTGGTGTTGCGACATTGCTGGAATTATCCCGATTGTTTTCTTCCATCAACCCAAAAACCTCAATTCGCTTTGTTGCCTTCGTTAACGAAGAACCACCCTTTTTCTTCTGGCAACAAATGGGCAGCATGATTTATGCAAAGGATGTGAGAAAACGTCAGGAGAAAATTCATTTTATGGTTTCATTAGAGACCATAGGATATTTTCAGGATTATGCCGGTAGTCAGTCTTATCCGCCAGTGATTAAATGGTTTTATCCGGATCGGGGTAATTTCATCGCTTTCGTTTCTAACCTTCGTTCAAGAAATGTTATGCACCAGGCCGCTGATGTTTTTCGCCAATGTTCCAGTTTTCCGTTGCAATGCATTGCAACATTTTCCTGGATTCCAGGTGTTTCCTGGAGTGACCATATGGCTTTCTGGAGAAACGGTTACCGCGCATTCATGATTACCGACACCGCATTTTACCGCTACCCGTACTACCATACGGCTCAAGACACTCCCGACAAAATTGATTACCAGTCTCTGGCAAAACTAACGGAGAGTCTTTTCAGAACTTTTACCATAATGGCAGGTTAATTACAGGCAGACTTCACATGACCAGAGAGTCACGCAAGTAAAACAGCGACGCTTCGTGTTTATATTGAATAGCATGTTACCTACCCGGCATTACATGAAATGCCAACTCAAATCGCGATAGCAGAATCAGTCGATATAGCCAACACTGTTGCCGAGATCCAGGCTCACTGCTATCGTGAGCATTCTGATATCATAACCTGATCTTCGGCATATTATATCAGTTGTTCAATTTCCAGATGTCTTTATTGTATTCTTGCATGGTTCTGTCAGTTGAGAAAAATCCGCTGCAGGCTGTATTCATAATACTCATTTTTATCCATTTTTGACGGTCTCTATAAGCTTGAGAGACCTTTTCCTGTGTATCAATATAATCTCTAAAATCAGCAAGTGTTACCCATGGGTCATGTGGATTCATTAATGAAGTAATGATGTCATCAAAAATACCATATTCAAAAGAATTAAAATGGCCACAGGTTAATAGGTGCATGACGCGTTTCAAATCCTCATCTTCATTAACAATCTGCTCAGGCTGATAATTTGCTCGTCGCGCTTCTACCTCGTCGGCTTTTAAGCCAAACAGGAAAAAGTTATCTTCCCCAACTGCATCGAGTATTTCTATGTTTGCACCATCATAAGTGCCTATCGTTACAGCACCATTCATCATGAATTTCATATTGCCGGTACCTGAGGCTTCCTTACCAGCGGTTGAAATTTGCTCTGACAAGTCAGTTCCAGGACAAATAATTTCCATTTTGGAAACCCCGTAATTAGGTATGAAAGCCAGTTTAAGTTTATTTCCCACTTGTGGATCGTTGTTAATAACGTCTGCAATATTGTTAATTAGCTTTATAATTAATTTAGCGCGATGGTAGCCCGGTGCCGCCTTACCACCGATGAGCACACAGCGATTGGTCCAGTTTTCCGTATCGTCCCGTTTAATTCGATCATAGAGATGGATAACATGTAATACATTTAATAACTGCCGTTTGTACTCATGAATTCTTTTTACCTGCACATCGAAAAGAGAATTAATATCAAAATCCACACTGCTTTGTGATTTAATCAGATCAGCCAGTTTCTTTTTGTTTTCAACCTTGACCGCAAGCCAGCGCTCTGCAAAATCACTATCATCAATATGTTTCTTTAATTGATTGATTTTTTCGAGATTGCGTATCCACTCATTATCAATTTTTTCCGAGATAAGCTTACTCATCAATGGATTTGAATGCGCCACCCACCTGCGTGGCGTTACGCCGTTGGTTTTATTGTTAAATTTCTCAGGCCACAATTCGTAAAAGTCTTTAAATAATCCTTCGGCCAGTAATTGAGAATGTAATGCTGCAACACCATTTACCGAGAAACTACCGACAATGGCGAGATAGGCCATACGCACAAATCTAACGTCTCCTTCTTCGATAATTGACATCCTTACTTGTCTTTCGGTATCTCCAGGCCATCTCCTGGCAACCAGTTTAAGAAATCGCGCATTAATCTCATAAATAATCTGTAATAAGCGAGGCAAGAGTTGTTCAAACAGCGTCACAGGCCATTTTTCCAGCGCTTCCGGCAATAGCGTATGATTTGTATACGCC
>JAUVNZ010000169.1 GCA_030599435.1 Gammaproteobacteria bacterium
AATATTCGGGCAATAACTACCCAACATGTGGGTGCGCTCATTCTCTTTAAAACCAGCCAATGTAAAAATACCAGCCTGATGCACTTCTGAAAGATAAGCCGTCTTGTCGCCCACCTTGGCAGTAACGGTTACCGTTAACACCACTTCATGCACATCATCCGTTAACGGCTTAGCAGCTGTCAGTAATTCAACATTAACGTCAGGCTCCCAGTTTTCCGTAAATACCTCTGGCGAGTTGGGTGTCTCAAAAGAGATATCTTTCAGGTAAATTTTTTGGAGCTGAAACTGCTGCTCATCTTCAGCTGGATTTTTTTCTTCTTTTGCCATAGTTATTTCCAGTTTTTAAAACCCTGTTTTAAACGTCTGTTTTAAACGTCTAAGGGTAATGTTAATTATTGATTGAAAGTCTAAAGGCTGGCAGAACAAATTGATACATCTGGCCCTGCTCTATTACCAGAATTACCACAAAAGCTTAACTTCAGGTGATGTGCTGACGCACCCAGGCCATCAGATTTTGCAGGTCCAAAGCACCTGACATCCGCGCAGATTCAGCGCCTTTTTTAAACAGAATCAGGGTTGGAATGCTACGAATACCTAGCTCTCCCGATAGTGACTGCTCCTGTTCCGAGTTTATTTTCACCAAACGGAGGTTTGGCTCCAGTTGCCCAGCCGCCTCAGAAAAAACGGGGGCCATCATCTTACATGGGCCACACCAGGATGCCCAAAAATCTACCAGCAGAGGGATATCACTTTTTGCGAGATGGCGCCGAAAACGAGCCTGATTTAATTCCAGTGGTTCGCCGGCAAACAGCGGCTGGTGACATTTGCCACAAACCCCACCAGCGCCAAGTTTAGTTTGAGGCAGTCGATTAATTCCATCGCACTGTGGACAAACTACATGCAGGCTATCGGTCATTTAATTAGTTACTGGTATTAATTACAAGTATTTAGTTACAGGGAGTTGATTAGAGGTATTAGTTACGGAAAATGTAAACTAAAAAATACTGATTTGAAATTAAGGAAGAGTCTGGTCAGGATCACCCGTAGCCCAACAATGGATCAAGCTCATCATCCATATCAAGATCTACAAGCTCATCAAATCCGCCAACGTGTTTATCATCAATAAATATTTGTGGTACTGAATCGCGTTGCGAGCGTTGTTCCATTTCTACCCGTTTACCTGCTTCTTTATCGATACGAATTTCGGTAAACCCTGCTCCTTTTTTACCGAGCAAATGTTTTGCCCCCTCACAATAACCACAACCTGCTGTTGTGTACATTGTAATAACTACACCTTTACTCACGTACTTATGCTTAGGCCAAGCAAAGCATCCAGCTTACCCTCATCCTCAAGCACATACATGTCATCACACCCACCGACATGCATATCGCCAATAAATATTTGAGGAACAGAGGTTCGCCCTGCGCGGTTTTCCATCTCTACACGAAATTCAGGGTCATTTTCGATGTTAATTTCCGTGTACCCAACATCTTTAGCTTCCAGCAAATCAATAGCTTTGGTACAGAAGGGACAACGTCGTGTTGTATACACCTGAACTTCATATTCCCCATAACGCTCTGAAGCTGGAGGCTGAACGGCGGGTTTTTCTTTAGTTTTTTGAACAGGTTTTTTTCGTTTAGTTTTTACAGTAGTCACTGGTAAATTCGCGCTAACCCAGGCCAGCATCCCACCGTTGAGATTTTTTACTGACTCAAAGCCTTGCTTACCAAGAAGCGTTATCGCCGAAGATGATCGTGTACCTGAACGGCACACTACGATTAATGAGCTCTGTTTATAGTCTTTAAGGTCTGAAAGTCTTTTTTCCAATACGCCTAAAGGAATGTGCAATGCGTTTACGATATGACCTTCCTGATATTCTTTATCTGATCGCACATCCACTACCACGGCATCCTGATGATTGAGAAGCTGTACCGCTTCTGCCGGACGTATGCTCACGAGCGCGCCTGCGCCAAACCAGGTACGTGCCAGCATATAACTAATTATGGCTAGCGCCAGAAACAGGGGCCAGTTATTAACAACAAAATCACCAATCGGCATACTCACCTACTATTTTTATCAGGTACTCTTAATTTCAAATGGGTTTAGCTATTAACGGTTTTGGCTGGAATATTGATCCCACTTAATGATGCTTTGGGATCAATTTGTTCAGTAATGGAATCAATACTGGAAGTCCATACACGTCCGCGACGCGCAGGATAACAGAAAGTAAGAAAAAATAAGAAACATTTACTCCAATCCTTGGATACCGCTCCGATCCTCTACAATACAAACCTCTAAAATACGATCCTCTGATATATTAAAGATCTGCGGTACAAAACACCTCTCGCATCATGCCAATCAAAGCCAATGTTCGAGGATCACCAACACGGTAAAAAACACGGTTTGCATCTTTGCGGGACATTAAAATGCCTTTATCGCGCAAAATGGCCAGGTGTTGAGAAATATTGCTCTGCGAAGTGCCTACCATTGTCACAATGTCCTGAACGTTCACTTCGCTGTCGCCCAGTGCACATAATATTTTTAGCCTTAAGGGATGAGACATGGCCTTAATCGAGCGTGAAGCCCGCTCTATATCCTCATCGCTGGTAATTAAATGTTGGGTTTCACCACTCATACGACATCACCCTACCTACAAATTTTGCTTCCATTGAACATTTTTTTAAATCGTTCAATGGTTATATTCAGCGCACGTAAAAGGTCTGTGTTCCGACCTCATTACCCCCAAAACCACTAAAAACAGTGTATATATCAATAAAACACTATACAGTAATATACCATCTGGGCAATTAATAATACTAATAAGCTGCCCTGTAGAATATTCTCCAATTCACACAGAAATAGGAGCTTTTCATCGCTTCGGCAAGTGGTTAAAATGTGCCGCTCACATTGTCCGGCAGCCTGAAAAACGCTTCCTTTGCAATCCCATTACAATTAAACCCTTTAATATAAAGAATTCCGAGAAAATACACCGTCTATGTCTTCCCATCCTGCGCCCATTGCCACCATCGTACTTGACGGCTGGGGCTACAGTGAAAACACTGATTCCAACGCCATTTTCCATGCAAAAAAACCCGTCTGGGACGCCTTATGGGAAAAATACCCCCATACCCTGATAAAAGGCTCCGGTCCGGAAGTAGGCCTTCCCAGTGGGCAAATGGGCAATTCCGAGGTGGGACACCTCAATCTTGGAGCTGGGCGAGTGGTTTATCAGGAATTCACCCGAGTCAGTCGGGCTATTCGCACCGGCTCATTCTTCACCAATCAGACCCTGACAGATGCCGTTGACCTGGCCAAAAACACCAATAAAGCGGTTCATATTCTTGGCCTGTTATCCGATGGTGGCGTACACAGCCATGAAGAGCATATTTGCGCGATGGTCAAGCTGGCTGTTGAACGTGGCGCTCCCCATGTTTATGTACATGCCTTTCTGGATGGACGAGACACCCCCCCAAAAAGCGCAAAATCCTATATTCACTCCATGGAGGACACCTTCAACGAAGTGGGGGGCGGACGTTTTGCCTCCATTATTGGGCGCTTTTATGCCATGGATAGAGATCACCGTTGGCCTCGCGTACAGGCCGCTTACGATCTCATCACTCAGGGTAAATGTGACTTTGAGGCTTTTACCGCCCAGGGTGCGCTCGAGGCCGCTTACGAAAGGGGCGACAGCGATGAATTCGTCCAGGCCACACGCGTTGTGCCACCGGGTAAAGAACCCGTTGAGCTTCGTGATGGCGATGTGCTGGTATTCATGAATTACCGTTCTGACCGTGCTCGGCAAATTACCCGTCCCTTTATTGAACCGGATTTTAATGATTTCCCCCGAGCCGTAACCCCCAAATTAGGGGCTTTTGTCAGCCTCACTGAGTACAGCTCCCATTTTGATGTGCCTGTCGCCTATCCGGCAGAACGGCTACACAATGTGTATGGTGAATACATCGCTAATCAGGGTTTACGTCAATTACGCATCGCCGAAACTGAAAAATATGCCCATGTCACTTTCTTCTTTAATGGAGGACGTGAAGAACCCTTCGAAGGTGAGGATCGTATCCTGATACCCTCGCCAGATGTAAAGACCTATGATTTACAGCCCGAGATGAGTTCCACCGAACTGACAGACAAACTGGTAGAAGCCATTATCAGCGGGAAATATGACACCATTATTTGCAATTACGCCAATCCGGACATGGTGGGCCATACCGGCAACTTTGAAGCCACGGTCAAGGCCATTGAAGCTCTGGATGCCTGTCTGGATCGTGTTATAAAAGCACTGGAATCTGTGGGCGGCGAAGCCCTCATCACTGCCGACCATGGCAATGCCGAATTGATGAGA
>JAUVNZ010000010.1 GCA_030599435.1 Gammaproteobacteria bacterium
GCTGACAAAAGTGCCTGCCAATGTTCCGTTTGCCATCAGTGTGGTGGATAAAGATGGCCGACGACTGGGTGGCCGTCACCAGAACTGGCTTCAACTACAGTCTGGCGAAGTACTGGAGTGCAACGGTTGTCATGATCACAGCCCACTGGCCTCTGCTGAACCATTACCCCATGGTTATAGTGATGACCCAGTAGCATTAAACCTGGGGGCACCACAAACAGATGTGCCGTTTACTGGTACAGATCCTCTTGTCTTGCCAATAATGGGTGAGACCATGGCGTTGACCCGGATACGGCTAGCCTGTGGTGCAAATATTTCGGGGCCACTTGGCCTTAACGTATCCATAGGTGCCTGCTCTGCTCTAAGCCCCAAGCTCGATATGCGCTTTACTGATGACTGGGCTGACCCTATTTTGGGTACGCCTGTCGCTGACCTCGACATTCTTTATGGCAATCTCCCAGTTCCATTATCACCACCGGAAAGCTATTTGAGCATCAATTGTTCGGATACCTCAAATCTCAACTGGAATCCATGGGATCCGGGTTGTCGAACCATTATTAATTACGAAACTCATATCCACCCACTTTGGTCACTGCCACGTGCAGCCGGCGCGCGTACCTGTACGAATGCGGCTTGTCATAACTCATTGAGCAATACCAGAGTACCAGAAGCACATCTGGATTTGACTGATGGCCCATCTGCTCTCAACGGAGATCCGGACCACTTCAAGTCATATAGTGAGTTGTTGGTACAAGACCTGGAAAGGAATGCAGATGGTACAGTTGTAGAGCAAATTATCGGTTTCCAGGATCGGTTAGATGCCAATGGTGATCCTGTAATTGATCCTGCGACGGGCCAACCTTTTCAAGATCCGATAATTATCAATTTTGATGCTCCGGGTCCATCCATATCGACAATCGGTTCTCCCCCGGGTTATTTTGTCAGCAAGTTTATACCCGTCGGAACACATGCGGGCGACTTAACCGCAGAAGAGATTCGATTGCTATCAGAATGGATAGATATCGGTGCGCAGTATTACAACAACCCATTTGATGCTCCTGTAAATTAACAACGTATAAATATTCTCTGGCCACTGCTGATATGATGCAGCGGGTTTTAATCATACAACCGATTTGTCGAAGGAGTGACGAAAAACATAATCCTCATACAGTAAGTATCAGGCCTGCCCGGTTTTTCAAAATATTCCCTTTTTTGGTTAATTTTATAAGCTGTGATCCCAGTCACAGGCCGTGGCTTAAAAGCAGCGTAAAAAATAATAATAATAAAGAAATCCGATAGTTAGCCGCTTATCAATAAGTGAAACTACATGCAAAAAATATTTGTTATACGGCGTGTTTCGATTTTTTCCGGGCGATGCCTGATGCGGAGCTTGATCTTCTGCATGTTCTTTGTGAACACGGTATTCGTAAGTACAGCCATAGCCGCTGATGAGCTAGCTGAGGTAAAGGTAGCGGACCCATATCTGGAAATGCATACGGGCCCAGGGGAAGGTTATCCGATTTTTCATGTGGTAGATCGGGATGAATTTGTAGAGGTTCTTAAGAGCAGGACGGACTGGTTCAAAATTCGTACACAGAAGGGAAAGATTGGTTGGGTGGACCGAGCACAGATGGAGAAAACATTGACCCCATCTGGGGAGAACACAGAGTTTGCTGTTGTTTCATTGGATGATTTTTCAAATCGCCGCTGGGAGATAGGCGCCGTTGGTGGTGTATTTAATAGCGCACCTGTAATGACTCTTTATGGCGGTTATGCGCTGATGCAACAACTTTCTGCTGAGCTTTCATTTTCACAGGTTGTGGGAGAGTTTTCTAGCAGCCAATTGTTGAATATTAATCTTATGGCGCAACCATTTCATCAGTGGCGTTATTCACCATTTTTTACACTGGGGCTCGGGCAAATAAGAACTACACCAAAAATTACATTGATTCAGGTACCAGATAGTACTGATTTTGTGGCACATGTTGGCTTTGGCGTGAAAGTTTATTTAACACGACGATTTATATTGCGCGCCGAGTTTAAAAATTACGTTGGTTTTTCAAGCGATGATGATAATGAGGAATTCCGGGAATGGAAGGCAGGTTTCGCATTTTTCTTTTAAGGAAAGTAATGGCAGCAATAGCATTATCAGGCATTTGTCTGACAAGCGTTGTTGTAGCTGAAGAAAAGCTAGCTACAGAAAATTATGATATTGGAATTGCTTTTGAAAAAAATAAAATTCCGGAAAATGAAGCCCCACAAATTGTTGAGCAAAAAAGTGAACCAGCAACAGTTGTCCCAGTAGAAGAAAAACCTATTAAAGCGGTTCCCCTCGAGCAAAATTCTACCCAGGTTATACAGCCAGTTATACATCGACGAATAATTGATATAGATGCGATAGATGCTGAAAATTTTGAAATTGGAGCCTACGCAGGTTTATTAAGCACGGAAGATTTTGGCGCCAATATGGTTATAGGTGTACGTGCGGCCTACCATATAACGGACTATTTTTTTGCAGAAGCTGTTTACGGTACATCAGATACCACAGAAACAAGTTATGAACGTTTGAGTGGCGGTGCACAATTATTAACACCAGAAGAGAGAAAATTAACATATTACAATATTTCACTCGGATACAACTTATTCCCTGGTGAAGCTTTTCTTGGTGATGGCCTTGCTTTTAATACTGCACTTTATGTCATAGCTGGTGGGGGTATTACAAAATTCGCAGGTGATAATCGGTTCACTGTTAACTTTGGTGTTGGTTACCGCTTTCTCGCAACGGACTGGTTAGCAGTTCACTTCGATGTTCGAGACCATATATTTGAGATTGATTTACTGGGTGTTAATAAAACGACCCATAATTTAGAAACGCATGCGGGTGCAACTGTATTTTTTTAGTGAGGTAATTTTTATGAATAAATTAAAGAAAATAGTTCTGACTTCAATAATTTTATTATTTCTAACACCTTTTGCATTTGCAGATAATATAAAAGGGCCTGCGCCTGATTTTACTCTTAAATCTCGTAATGGTGAAAATATCAAGCTTAGTGAGCTTCGTGGTGAAGTCGTAATGATAAATTTCTGGGCTTCCTGGTGCGCCCCATGTAGACAGGAGATGCCATTATTGGAACTTTTATATAAAAAATACAGTGACCTTGGATTTGTGTTGTTGGCAGTGAATGTAGAGGAAGATACCTCCAAGGCCGAAGATTTATTAAAAGACATACCCGTCACATTTCCTGTTCTTTATGATAATACCAACAAGGTGTCGAAGCTTTATAACGTTGTCGCCATGCCTAGCACGGTAATCATAGACCGTGATGGTAAGTTGCGTTATTTGCATCGCGGGTATTTGCCAGGTTATGAGCAGGAATATAAAAAACAGGTAAGCGAGTTGATTCGGGAATAAAGACGCCGACGTGAAAAACTATTTTTTAAAACAAATTAAATTGATGGCACTGGGAATTGTTTGCCTGGTGTTGGTGGGTTGTAGCATAGAGCCATGGGTGAAGCCTTACGAGAGAGCGAATCTTGCAGACCCTATTATGAAATTTAGTCGTGACCCGGTATCCAGCTCGTATATCAATCATGTTTATCAATCACGAGAAAGTGCGAGAGGGGCAGAAGGCGGGCAAGGCGGTGGTTGTGGTTGCAACTAGTCACCCTGCTGCTAATGAAGTAAAAGTTAGCGAACCAATAGATGTTCGTTGGGGAATATTGCTGGCCGGACTGTTGGGGTTTTGCATTCCCTTAATGGCTGCAGTGTTACCTGAAGAGCGTGCCGACATGATGTATCATTCATATTCTGGCGGAGGAATAACTATTAATGGGCCTTCAATATTGGCGCGCAAATCTATAGGTGAACAAGTATCAATTTGGGGTAATTATTATATTGATTCAATTACATCTGCATCAATTGATGTTGTAACCACGGCGAGCCCATATACAGAAGAACGTACAGAAAATGGTGTCGGTGTTGATTATTTACATGATTCGACCACATTAAGTATGTCTTATGCTAATAGTGTAGAAAATGATTTCGTAGCAAATTCTATGCATTTTACGTTGAGTCAGGACATGTTTGGGGATCTAACGACAGTATCGATGGGTTATTCCCGAGGTTGGGATGAAATAACTGCTACAGGGAGATCAGGCTTTAAAAAACATGCAAAACGACAACATTTTAGATTAGGTGTGTCACAAATAGTAACGAAAAATTTGTTAATGGATTTGAGTTTTGAAACAATTTCCGATGAAGGTTTTTTGAATAATCCATATCGACAAATATGGTATGTAGATGGCGCAATTTATGGACGGCAATTAGAAGTTTATCCTGAAACGCGCACGAGCCATGCAGTAGCTATTCGCGCATTATATTATTTGCCTTATCGCGCTGCAATTAAGGGTGAGTATCGGGTGTTTAGTGATACCTGGGGAATTCAATCTAATATGACGGAAGTTGGATATACGCATCCCTTAGAAAATAACTGGACACTGGATTTCAGTTACCGGGCGTACAGCCAAACTCGTGCAGAATTTTATAGTGATTTATTCCCTTTCATCAACGCACAAAATTATTTAGCAGTAGATAAAGAGTTAAGCACATTTACGAGCCAGAGTTTTGGTTTGTCGGCTAGCTACGAATTTGCGAAAAAAGGCTGGAAACTTATTGATAAGGGCAGTGCAAATATTTCCTATACTCACATAATGTTTGATTACCAGGATTTTCATGACAAGAGAGTACCAGTAGTAACTCTGGGCACAGAGCCTTTATACAACTTCTCTGCAGATGTCGTTCAACTATATGTTTCTGTGTGGTATTGACGAATATAAAATAGGACATTAATTATGGATGGTTACTTTATGAAATCACTTAGCAATAAGTATAAAAATAACAGACAACTGCAGAATATATTATCTGGCTTTTCTGCTCTGTTGTTACTGTGTTTTTTAATGGTTATTAGCTCTAATGTATTTGCTGCGAATTCCAGTGATAGTAGTAAACGGGTACGTACATTGGATACAAAAGTTCAGGATTTGAAAAAAGAGGTCAAGTCTCTCAACCGCGATCTTTTTATACTGGAGGAGGAGTTGCTGTTTCCTTCCAGCACACAGTTAGCGGTTTTTGTATCAGTGGATGTTGGTAATTTTTTTAGACTGGATTCTATTCAACTAAAAATAGATAACAAAATTGTTGCCAATCATCTATATACGAAGCGTGAGTTGGGAGCATTGACCCGCGGAGGCGTACAGCGCTTATACCTTGGCAATGTTAAATCAGGAGAGCATGAGCTGGTCGCAGTATTTTCCGGCCCTGGACCAAACAATCGTGAATATAGACGGGGTACTACCTTGAAGTTTAAAAAAACTTCATCTGCTAAGTACATGGAATTAAAGATTATAGACTCATCTGGGAAATTACAGCCTGAATTTGTCGTTAAAGAATGGGAATAACATCTTTTACTTAAGCTATGCCACATAAATCAAAAATTAGAAAATTAAATTATATTGCAGTTTTAATACTGTTGGTTTTTTGTGTTTGTGGCCAGGGTGTCTATGCAAAAACTGAGTCAAATGAAAATCGTGTAATACGTGATCTTCATTATGGAACAGTCCTTTATGAGTTTTATCAGAATAATTATTATTCTGCAGCTGTAAATCTTATTACAGCTCAAGCACAGAAACGTCTTGAGCATAGTGACAATGAAGCGAGGTTATTATTGGGAGGCTTGTATTTGTCCTATGGTCTTCATAATGAGGCGGAAGTAATATTCCAGAATGTGATAGATGAAGGTGCATCGGCGCCAGTGCGTGATCGCGCATGGTTCTTTTTAGGAAAAATACGTTACCACAAACAATTATTTGTTGAGGCCGAAGCTGCCCTGGATCGTGTGGGTAATTCTCTGGATAAATCGTTACAGGAAGAGTTTCGTACGCTTCAATCCAATCTATTAATGGCACAGAAGAAATATCATGAAGCAATACACTCGCTTTTAGGAATAGAAGATAAAAATAATGTTAAGCATGAGTTAATTGATTTAGGCGACGCTTATTATGCATGGTTTAATTTAGGCGTAGCCATGATTAGGGCAGGTGAGGAGAAGGAAGGTAATAATTTAGTAAAACAGGTTTCTGAATTACGTACTAATGATTCAAATATGAAAGCATTGCGTGATAAAGCGAATTTGGCTCTGGGTTATTCGTTGATTAAAAAAGATCCCACGAAAGCAAGAGAATATTTACAGCGGGTGAGATTGCAAGGGCCCTATTCAAATAGAGCATTATTGGGGCTTGGTTGGGCTGAGGTAGAACTGGAAAGTTATGAGAAGGCGCTTATACCCTGGCAGGAATTAGCGAGTCGTGATCGTAATGACGTTGCTGTTTTTGAATCTCTACTTGCTATAGGCAATGCCCTGGAGCGTTTACGTGTTTATCCGCAGGCGATGACTTCCTACCAGAATGCAATAAATCAGTACGAAAAAGAAATGGTATACCTGGAGAAGACGGTAGCAGCGGTCAAGTCTGGACGGCTATGGACGGACTTACTTTCACAAACATCACAAAATGAAATGGGCTGGTTTTGGGAAGCTGAGTTATTACCGAACACACCTGAGACCAGGTATTTACCCAACTTAATGGCTGGTCATGGCTTTCATGAAGCTATTAAGAATCTCAGGGATTTGAAATTTCTGGAAGAAAAGCTTGATCGTTGGAGTGATGAAGTTCCTGCCCTTGATTACATGCTCGAATTACGTAGAAAAACCTATGAGTCACAATTAAATAAATTGAAACCTGAAGATACCAGGAACCATATTATTGATGTAAGAACAACACGTGATATTTATGCTGCTGAGTTAAGAAGTATAGAAGTTAATAATAATTATATGGCTTTGGCTACAGCCGAGGAGCAAAAAAATTATGAACGGCTTGATCGTGCGGAAGAAAAAATTTGGCAATTATCAAGTCAGCCGGGTTTTGGTCGTGTTAAATCAGAAGAATATAGAAGGCGTTATGAATTTCTAAAGGGTGTATTAGATTATAACGTGTATACAACGTACGCTATCCGTCGTTGGAAAGTAACAAAAAGCCTTAATTCTCTTGATTCGGTTTTAGAATCAACACTTGCTCAACAACAGGCTCTACAAAATTCGCGTGACTCTGCTCCCCAGCGGTTTGAAGGATTTGATAAAAAAATATCAGATCAAAAAACACGTATCAGTCAATTGAAAAAAGACGTTCATACAGCCTTCAATGAACAAAAACTCCAGCTGCAAGAGATGATTGATATTGAACTAGATAAATTACGTTTAAGACTCGTGGATTATCTTGATCAGGCAAGGTTCTCCCTGGCCCATATTCAGGATTTGGCCATAAACTCAGGTAAATTATCACCATCAGGAGATAAAAAAGAATGACGGCCAGGTACTATATGACCGTTATTGCTAATGCCTTAGCTATGGCCTTAACTATAGCTATAACTACAGCTGTACTTGTTTCCTGTGCATCCCCTCCGCCTGTTGACGAAGATCCAACCATTCAACAATTGGCTACACGTGCTGCAACAATTGAACCAACAGCATTGCCGCCCATGTCCAGGGAAGATGTGAGACGTACCTACGAAAGTTTGGCAAGTAGCACCAATAATAAAGCCTTGAAGGCGATCGCTTTGCAGCGCCTCGCTGACCTTGAACTGGAAAACCAAAATGAAAAAATTGCTAAAGAAGCTGATAGCAGATCATTAGATAGTGAAATAAAACCAGTTGAAGCGACAGCTGCACTGGATCAAAAAAATCGTGGTAGTGCAATTCACCAGTACAAACGATTATTAAAGTTGTACCCTGACTATAAAGGTAACGACAAAGTTTTATACCAACTTGGAAGAGCTTATGAGCTTGATGGAAACCTTGAAAAAACACTCGTTACGTTAACTACCTTAGTTAATAAATACCCAAATCAAAATAATATGGATGAACTTCAATTTCGACGGGGTGAAATATTATTTGTATTTAAGGAATTTGAACAGGCTGAGAAGGCATACCAGGATGTCGTTAAAATAGGTGACGTAAGCCCATATTATGAGCGGGCAATGTTTAAACACGGTTGGTCAGTGTTCAAGCAAGGCGATACTAAAAGATCGCTCCAATCTTATTTTGTAGTATTAGATCGTAGTTTTTCAGGTGGCCGAAAGATTTCAGATTTTTCACGCAGTGAACTGGAATTACTGGAAGATACAATGCGTATAGTTAGTCTTTCATTTTCATATCTTAAAGGTGTTGATTCCCTAGGTGATTATTTTAAGCGCACAAGCAGACGAACATATGAGTTCTATCTCTATGAACGTTTAGGTGAATTATATTTATCCCAGGGCCGAATTACTGATGCGGCTAATACTTTCTTCAAATTTGTAGAATGGTTTCCAAACCACCGGCAATCACCTTTGTTCCTTGTAAAGTTAATCGATATATACAAACAAAGTGGCCATACCAAGGAGTTATTGCTCGCAAAGGCTGATCTGGTAACAATTTATGGTATAGGGGCTGATTTCTGGAAAAAACATGACAAACAATTAGAAAATCAACTTCTCCCACATATTAAGAAAAATCTTGATGATTTAACCGCTTACTACCATGCGCAGGCACAAAAGAGTAAAGCAACAAAAGATTACCGCGTTGCGGCACATTGGTATCGAACTTATGTTCATTCGTTCCCGAACGATCCAGCTACTCCGGGAAAAAATATGTTGTTAGCAGAAAGCTTGCAGGATAGTGGTGATATTTCAGCCGCCGCAACTGAATTTGAAAATACGGCTTATTTATATCCTCCACATGTAAAAAGTGCAGAAGCGGGGTATGCGGCATTGCTTGCACACAGAAAGTTGACCGAATCCCTGAAGGGTGTAAAAAAAGTTAAGCAACGCCGCGTGGCAATATTTAGCGGGAAACGTTTTGTGACGACATTCCCTAACGATAAACGTTCAGTAACTGTTATGTCTAAAGCAGCTGAGGAATTATTAGCGCTAAAGGATTATAAAAATGCAGTAGGTACGGCACATCATGTTATATCTAATATGCCCGCTGCAGATAAGAAATTACTACGGATCAACTGGGCAATTATTGCAGAAGCAGAATTTGAGCTGGGACAATACCCTCAGGCTGAAATTGCAAGTTTAAGCCGATTGCAACTAGCTGACAAAAAAGACAAGGATAAAAAGAAACATACAGAACGACTTGCAGCTGCAATATACAAACAAGGCGAACAGTCTCGCAGTATGGGTCAGCATCGAGAAGCCGCACAACATTTTTTGCGTTTAGGAAAAGTGGTGCCAAATGCTTCTATCAGGGCGAATGCGGATTATGATGCCGCGGCTTCATTAGTTGCTGTTGAGGATTGGGCATTGGCTATCCCTGTTTTGAAATCATTTATCCAGCAATACCCTAAACATAAATTACGTGGTGGTGCGGATGAAAACCTGGCATTGGCGTATGAAAAAAGCGAAAACTGGGCAAGAGCGGCCAGTGCGTACGAAGTTCTTTATCGAAATGAAAAAGACAGCAATAAAAAGCGCCTGATTTTATGGCAGACAGCTGAATACTATAAAAAGGCGAAGCGTACTGATGACGTAATAAAAACCTATAAGCTATATATCACGACTTATCCTCAGCCATTTGATGAAGCAATAGAAGCCCGTTTTCTACTGGCAACGATTTACGAGGAAAAAGGAAATAATGAATCACGTACTTACTGGTTGAAGGATATTATTGAAGCAGATAAAAAAGGAAAATCTACAGAACGTAGTAAATACCTTGCTGCGACTGCAGTGCTTGAATTATCCAGGCCGACGTATATCACCTATCGCAAGGTAAAATTAGTACAGCCCTTAAAGAAAAACTTGAAGAAAAAGAAAAAATTGATGCAGGAAAGCATTGAGGCTTACACGCAGGCATCGAATTATGGCATTGAGGCCGTGACAACGGCATCTACATACCGGATAGCAGAAATATACAATGATTTTAGTCGTAGCCTGTTTGCTTCTGAACGACCTAAAGGTTTGTCAGCTGACGAACTGGAGCAGTACAATATTCTTCTTGAAGAGCAGGCATATCCATTTGAGGAAAAGGCCATTGAAATCCATGGGGTGAATGCGCTCCGTGCTTCAACCGGTATATATGATCGATGGGTAAAAGAAAGTTTTGCGGCATTAACCACTTTAAACCCGGTTCGCTTTGACAAAGTAGAAAGAGGAGAACAACAAATCAATGCTATCAATTAAACATAATTATTATTTAAGGACTATTTTGTTGATAATGTTGTGTTGTCTGGTAATCCCGGCAAGCGCAGAAACTACGATGGAACTTGAAGAGGCTGAAATTACGGGAGCGCGAGAGTTACCAAAAGTTCTCTATATCGTCCCCTGGAAAAAAACGCGTCCTGATTCAGGCCCACTACCCATGCGTAGCTTAATCAATGAAGCGCTATCGCCCATTGATGTGGATGTTTTTAAGCGCCAGGTTCGTTATCACGAAATGATTGAATCATCTGCAGGAGCCGCTTCAAAGTAAAAGGCTCACGATAATAATCCGAAGAAAAATGAAGTTAGACAGGTAAAAGAGACAGAAAGATATTCAGTCAACCAGACCGAAAATATTTTTTAGGTATTCAGATATTTTCGCCGTTCCCGTCGCGACATCTCACGCAGGAAAACGTGCCCACCAATTTCGCGAGTTACAATTTTAACTTTTGCCCAATAAGGGCTTGCCAGATCAGGTGCGTAGTAGTGCAAGGCACCATTGGTGATATCCAGTGCTCCGCGCGAACGTGCAGGTAAGGACCAGTACTTGGTATAGATAAAAGCTGCGATTTGTTTTGCACGCTTCCAGGCTCGAAGTTCCCGTGGGCGGTCACTTTTGCCATCATGGGTCCAGCTGAACTGTTTACGCTGCCAGACAACATTACAAATAGTATTTGGATAGCGTTTGCTCTTAACGCGATGCATGGTTACCAGGGCGATTGCTAACTGACCTGCTACAGGCTCACCACGAGCCTCAAAATAGACATTTTGCGCCAGACATTGCAGTTCTTTTTTATTGGAGACGGGGTTTTTGGCGGAAGCGACGCCGACCGTGAACAAATTGGCTATGAATATTACCAGTGACCAAAAGAGCAATACACGCATGAAAAATTCCTGGTGGCTAATGCTGCTTCTGTGAACCTGGTCACATAATAAAGCAAAAGTTTGAATTAACCAACTAAAGAGTTATGTAATTGTGCTCAAAAAGTGATCAAAATGCAAGTTCTCTAATATACTATAAGAAGAATTCATTATACCTAATAATGATAAAATTAGTAGCTATTTACCAATACGAAATTGCCTTAAACGTGAAAAATGATTGAATTATGATGGGGTTATGAGGCTGATGAGGTGGTTGTGGTTTTACTCTTCATCATGATCCATAACACTGGCAAGGTGCCTATTACGAGCATCAGGGCAGCAGGAGCGGCCAATTCAAGCATTTCCTCGCTGGCCTCAATCCAGATCCGAACCGGCAGAGTATCGAATCCAGTGGGCCGCAGAATCAATGTTGCGGGCAATTCCTTAAGGGTATCGATAAATACCAGCACCCATGCTGTGGCCATGCCGCCGCGAATCATAGGCAAAACAACTCGCCAGAGGTTTTCAAGCGGCCCGGCCCCCAGGCTTCTGCCCATTTGTTCTATCGAGGGAGTGAGCTGGGCCATGGCAGCATCCTGTGTTTGAACGGCAAGCGGTAGAAAACGAATCACAACAGCGATAACCAGTGCGGCTAGTCCTCCATATAGAATGGGAAGTTGAGACAGTAAAACGCTGATAATTCCTAATGCGATAACAGGTCCCGGTAATACGAAACCCACGCTAGAAAGTTGCAGTAACGTCTGGCTTCCAAGGGAACGGCGGCGGGCATTGTAGAAAGCGACGGGCAGGGCCGCGAAAACTGCCAGCGTTGCCGCGATGCATGCGACCAAAAGTGAGTTTCCCGTGTAGATCCAGAAGTCAGAATTTATAAGACCCTGTGTCCAGGATTCCCAGCTCCAGCTCAGCATCCAGGCAATCGGCAGACCAAATGCCAACAGTGTAATAAATCCTAGCCACAACCAGATCATGGATGTTTCAAAGTTTGAGGCCTGCTGTTTGGGTTGTTGTCGTGACTGACGTGCCGAATAGTATTGTTGACGTTGTCGAAAAAATCTTTCCAATACCAGAAAGGTAAGGCTGAGCATAACCAGAATCATTGATAAACCAGCTGCAGCTTGATAATCGAAACGACCGCTCATTTGTAAATAAATGCTCAGAGTAAATGTCTGGAATCGCAACATACTCACGGCGCCAAAATCAGACAGTACATGCAATACAACCACGGCAAGACCGGCAGCAATTGCCGGGCGCAACAGTGGCAAGTTGATTCGCCAGAAAACTTCTACGGATGAGGCCCCCTGAATGCGCGCTGCCTCTTCCAGTGTTCGGGTAGATTGTGACAATGCTGTACGTGCCAATAGAAAGACGTAGGAAAATCCAGCGAGTGAAAGTACTAAAGTCACCCCCCAGATGTTGTATAAATCAGGAATAGAATTTTCGTTTCCTGTTAACAGAATCCATAACTGTCCAAGCCAGCCTTCAGGCTCGAGTAGACTGGTGTAGATGTGTGCGAATACATAGGTCGGTATGGTGAGCGGTAATATCATTAACCATACGGCAAGTTTACGACCGGGGAATTCGCGACGGCTAATCCACCAGGCGCTGGAGACACCCAGAGTGACGCATCCAATGGAAACAAGAACAGCGAGGGAGAGAGTGTTTTGTAATAACTCAGGTAAGCGACTGCTCCATAAACCTAACCATTGCGTTGCCGATAATTGCAGGCTGTTATAGATAACAAACAACAGCGGGATGATTGCCAGCGTAACGACCAGCGTCGCAAGCCCCCCCAGGGAGGTAAAACGTTTTCCTGGATTTAGATATCCAATTAGTGGGCTTATTATTACTGCCAAGATTGGTTCGCTATTGTCTGTGTAGTGAGCATCGATTTTTTAAGGCATGCCGACCTGTTCAATTAGATCGATGGTTTCATTTCGGTGCTCACCTAGTTCAACCATGGGTACATATGCAACTCTATAACTACCTGCTGGCGGTACGTCAGCATGGGCAGCAACACCTTCTCGGGTGGGGTATTCTTTATTCACTTCAGCAAATTGTTTTTGACCTTTTTCAGAGATCAGGAAGGCCACAAGTTTTTCAGCCACGCTGGATTGTTTAGTATGTTTGCTTATCGCAATACCAGCCACGTTCCAGGCAACGCCCATTCCATTCTTACCCTGGTCAGGTAGTACAATTTTGATGGGGGCATCCGGGTGTTTGTTTAGGTGACGATAAATATAATAGTGGTTAACCAACCCAACTTGTTTTTTACCTCGGGCAACGGCTTTTACAATCTTGCTGTGTTTATTAAAAACATGACCATCGACATTAGCCTTCATGCCTTTGAGCCATTGGCGTGTTTTTTCTTTGCCAACGGACTCCATGTAAACCGTTACCCCAGCAATGTAACTGCCATTGGTGCTGTTGGTGATGCCAAGTTTTCCTTTTAGTGATGAATCTGCAAGATCGAAAACCGAGAGGTTTTTGTTTGCCCATGGCCCGTTAGTATTGACGACTAAAACACGAGCTCGGGCAGACAGACCAACCCAGGTGTTATCCGGGGCGCGAAGCGTGGCTTTAACGGGTGAGACCAGGGAGTCGTTCATGGGCTGGAACAGACCCCAGTCACTGCCACGTTGCAATGTGCCAGCATCGTTGCTCAGAAAAAGGTCGGCGTCGGTTCGGTTAGCTTCTACTTTCAATTTATTGAGTAAGGCGGTTGATTTGCCGGTGTGTAGAGTGACCTTAATTCCAGTCTGGCGGGTAAATTCAGCGATGACCGGTTTAACGAACTTGTCGCTGCGTCCGGAGTAGATCACCAGGTTTTCGCTGGCGAATGACGCAGTCGTCTGGAAAATAGAGAAAATCAGGGGGATTAAAGATATTAGTAGATACTTATAAGCTTTCATAACAATATTACCGAGGGTTGTGGGACTTGTTGTAAATGATAATGATTATCATTTAGAAAGTCAAGGCCACAAGTAATATATGGTTTTACGTGCTAACAAGTAAGGTAAATCATGCCTTTAAAGCCTTTACTAATCGCCCAATGGTTAGGCCCTGTACCAGAATAGAGAACACCACAATCACATATGTGATGGCCAGAATGACATCCCGTGCTTCTCCCGGTGGCAGCGATAATGCCAGAGCGACAGAAATACCACCACGCAGACCACCCCAGGTAAGTATTTTTACAGCACCGGGGGTGAACTGACGTTTTTTCCTCATAAGGCTAATTGGCAGACCCACACTGATAAAACGTGCAATCAGAATTAGCGGAATTAACAGGAAGGAGACCAGAAGCACATCGCTTGTAAAGGGAAGGATCAATACCTCTAATCCGATAAGTACAAACAAAACCGCATTTAAAATTTCATCAATGAGTTCCCAGAAGGTATCAAGATGTTCCCGGGTATGGTCAGACATGCCAAAGGCGCGTCCATGGTTGCCAATAAGTAAGCCGGCAACCACAACGGCAATCGGCCCAGACACGTGAATCGCACTGGCTAGCGCATAACCGCCCATTACCAGGGCCAGTGTTAACAGGATTTCTACCTGATAATTGTCCACCTGTTTAAGCAGTTGATAGGTGAGCCAGCCAATGGCAAAGCCAAACACCACGCCACCGACCGCCTCTTCCATAAAGATCAACAGGATGTGACCCGCAGTCACCTCATGGCCGCCAGTTGCAATACCGAGAAGAACAATAAACACGACCACAGCAACACCATCATTAAATAATGATTCGCCAGCAATTTTGGTTTCCAGTGTTTTGGGTGCGTTAGCGGATTTAAGGATCCCC
>JAUVNZ010000394.1 GCA_030599435.1 Gammaproteobacteria bacterium
CAGTCCGCTTTTGAAATCCAGATATTCATTAAGTGTATTAACACTAACATGGGCCAGTAATGCACCCAATAGCGCTAAAATCAGCAAAGACAAACTTATATCCGTATTATTTGCTACAACAGTGCTCAAGCCAAGGAATACGCAGACTGGTGTTAATACAAGAAATGGTGCTCTCATTGACTGCACGGCTATTTTTAATTTCATCATGGAATGCATGTTTTCTGTTATTGTAGCTTTGGGTTTAACGGTCATATGTTACTTCTATGTCCTCGTTGATAATAAAACGCTTATGCCCTCAATGTCACCAGCTTAAGCTCTAAACTATTAATGATCATTGCTTCGCTGTCTGAACTTTTTCTGTAGATCGCTGTGTTCTACTGTCCGACAGGTAAAATAATAGAATTAGCACAATAAGGCAATTACAACCGATCCTGTCTAGAGTATACTGCGCGACATGACATAAAAAGTGTGTGATATGACACAAAAAACTCTTTCCACTTGACGTAAGTCAACTGCAAGGTCGTGTCTTAGGCGTATCGTACTACCCCAATGGGGATTACCCTCAGTAATAATAATTTTTGGTAAATAAATCGGAGAAAGTTTATGAATACCTTTACCACGCGTGCTTTATCAGTGTGTACCGGGCTAATGCTGGGTCTGTCAGTATCAACTGCAGCCTGGTCAGCCAAATCACTTGAGCAAGTCATGAAAGATCGCGGCCTGACGCAGAAAGACATTCTGGCGGCCGCAAAAACCTATACACCTACGGGTGGTCGTGATGAATACCTCGCATTCGCTTCAGGTGGCCAGAGCGGACACGTGATCGTATATGGTATTCCGTCCATGCGTATTCTGAAATATATCGGTGTGTTCACACCGGAGCCATGGCAGGGTTATGGTTTTGATGATGAATCAAAAAGGGTGTTATACCAGGGTAAGACCGATGGCGAAATCAAATGGGGAGATACCCACCATCCGAGCTTTTCTGAAACAAAAGGCGAATACAATGGTAAGTATCTTTTTATCAACGATAAAGCCAACCCGCGTATCGCAGTCATCGATCTACATGACTTTGAAACCAAGCAGATCGTATCCAATCCTTTCTACAAGTCATCACATGGCGGTGCATTTGTAACACCGAATACAGAATATGTAATGTCTGCGGCTCAGTATGCAGCGCCTATCAGCAATGATTTCGTGCCTCTGGAAGAGTTCAATGATAAGTATCGTGGTGGTGTGACTTACTGGAAATTCGATATGGATAAAGGCCGTATCGATGAAGCTAACTCATTTACCTTTGAATTACCTCCTTATAGTCAGGATCTTTCTGATGCAGGTAAAAATGCCAGTGATGGCTGGGGTTTTACTAACTCCTTCTGTTCCGAGCGTTATGTAGGCGGTGAAGGCCGGCCTCCATTCGAAGCGGGATGTTCTGCAAAAGACACTGACTTCATGCATGTAACAAACTGGAAGAAAGCCGCTGAACTGGTTGCTGCCGGTAAAGTGAAAAAAGTTAATTGTTCTTATTTGATCAGCATGAAGCAGGCGGTTAAAGAAGGTTTTTTGTACCTGATTCCTGAGCCTAAGAGTCCTCATGGTGTTGATGTCAGCCCTGACGGAACGCATATCATCGTTGCCGGTAAACTGGATAGCCATGCCTGGGTTTATAGCTGGAAGAAGATCAAAAAAGCTATTGACAGCAAAA
>JAUVNZ010000243.1 GCA_030599435.1 Gammaproteobacteria bacterium
GCCGCTTACCTTATTGCAGCTAGCCATGGGGCTGAAACCTGATTCCTTTACTGAAACAAAAGCCGGCGTGTTGTTTATTCGTTATGCGGTGGAGGATATTGTTCCTATCGCTGAATTTGAATCGGTTGTTATGCAGGGTGGCCGGCACATGTCGGGTAATGTTTCGACTGTCAGTGAGTCGCCCAGCAGTGAATAACGGTTAGATGGAAGTAGTAAAAAAAGAATAAATGTAAAAAGGATGATGCCATGACTGAAGAAAGTTCTCAGGGTAAAACTCAAGCTCAGGATGAGACAACTAAAAAGGTCTGGGTTAAGCCTACGATTACCGCACTGCATACCGGCACCATCAACAAATTTGGCGCCATGCGACATGAACAATGGCGCGACAACATAGATGGCGTGCCGATCAAGGATCTGTTGGAGAAATTTGGTTCACCGTTATTTGTGTTATCGGAAAAACGCCTGCGTGAAAATGCACGTCGTTTGCAGCGTGCCTTTAGAGCACGTTACCCGCAAGTACTGTTTGGGTGGTCGTATAAAACCAATTACCTGGGTGCCGTGTGTAATGTCTTTCATCAGGAGGGCGCCTGTGCCGAAGTGGTTTCTGCCTTTGAATATCAGCGTGCGCGTAGTCTTGGAGTTCCTGGGCACTGTATCCTTTTTAATGGGCCGCATAAAACACGTGAGAGTTTGGAGCTGGCGGTAAAAGAGGGGGCCCATATCCATATCGACCACCTCGACGAGCTTTATTTGTTGGAAGATGTGGCTCACGAAGCTGACAAAGAAGTTGCTGTTACGATTCGCCTGAATTTCGATACCGGTTATACCGAGCCCTGGAGTCGATTTGGTTTTAATGTGGAATCTGGTCAGGCTATGGATGTGGCCTGGCGCATTTGTTCCAGCCGCTCCCTGACACTAACTGGCCTGCATAGTCACATCGGTACCTTTATTACAGAGCCTGAAGCCTATCGTGCGCAGGTTCGCATCATGTGTGATTTCATGCAAGCGGTGGAAAAAAAGACTCAATGCGAAATTCAATACCTGGATATCGGTGGCGGCTTTGCTTCGCTCAATTCATTACAAGGAACGTACCTGCCACCGGAACAAGTGGTGCCAAGTATTGAACAGTATGCCGAAGCGATATGTGACACGTTGCTGGAATTGACACACGAACGCGTTTCCCAGGGACGTAATCGACCAACTCTGGTGTTGGAGACCGGTCGTGCCGTGGTGGATGATGCCGAGACCCTGGTGAGTTCGGTGGTGGCGAATAAACACTTACCCGATGGTCGTCGTGGTGTGGTGATGGATGCCGGTGTGAATCTATTGTTTACCGCATTTTGGTACAACCACGAAGTAACACCCACACAACAGCTCAATGGCAAGCCGGAGGAAACAGTGCTGTATGGGCCGCTGTGTATGAATATTGATGTGTTGCGCAATAGCATTGTGATCCCGCCACTCAATGTGGGTGATGCGTTAATGTTTAGTCCGGTGGGTGCTTATAACAATACGCAATGGTTACAGTTTATCGAATATCGGCCTAACGTGGTGATGATTGGTACGGATGGTGAGGTCTCGTTGGTGAGAGCTGAAGAAAATCTGGATGTAGTTATTGCTCAGGAGAAATTGCCAGATCATTTGCAAAGCGCTTATCCCGAAGGTGTGCCGGGAAATATATTTTCAAAAAATATGTTTTCAATAAAGGGTGATTAGGTTCAGATGAAACTTGATCGTTTAATAGAACTGCCCCGTGCGTATGCAAATGTTCTGTTTGTGGATCATTTGTGGGTAGGGCTGCTGATCATTGCGGCCACGTTTTGGTATCCCAACATTGGCATCGCAGGGTTGCTGGCTGCGTTTACCGCATTGCTAACTACAAGGCTATTCAGGTTCCCGGATTCTAGTGGTGGCCTGCAAATCTACAACAGTTTATTGGTCGGACTATCGCTGGGCGCATTCTATGAGATTAATGCCTATGTCATGGTGTTGATTGTTTTAGGCGCAATAATGGCGGTGCTTATTACAGTAGCGATTGCGGATGGCTTGTGGCGTCTTGATCGTTTACCTGCATTAAGTATCCCATTTATTATCGTTGTGTTATTTACCACACCGGTGGCAAGACGGTATTCGTCATTAAGTGACTTTTTAGGGCTGGCCGAACCGCAACATAGCTTATTAACCCCCTGGTTTGATGGTTTTTTTAGCAGCCTGGGATCTATCTTTTTTTCACCTCAGCCAATAGTCGGTTTGCTATTATTTGTGGGTATTTTTTGGCGTTCACGTTATCTTGCGCTGCTGGCACTCGCCGGTTATGGCTTCGGTTATGTCATTTTTGATCTATTAACCGAAAACCCCCATCCCAGTTTGGTGGTTTGGACGGGTTTCAACTTTGCACTCACAGCGATGGCCATCGCTGGTTTTTATACTGTACCTGGTTTGGCGGGGGCGGCACTGGCTCTTTTGGCGGTTGCCATTAGTGCCATGTTGGTGGTGGCGACACAGGATTTTCTAATGGTTGATGGTCTGCCTATTATGGCCATTCCTTTTGTGGTTACTACCCTGATTGTTCTTAGCGCACTGGGAAAACGATATAGCTTGTCCCAGCCCTGGGTTGCGCCGCAGCCTGGCTTGCCGGAAGTTAATTATGATCGTGCACGTCTGGCCCAGGTTCGTAATGGTGAATTTAACAGCGTGCCCTTGCTGCCTCCTTTTTACGGTGCGTGGGAAATTTACCAGGGCTTTGATGGCCCACATACGCACAAGGGGCAATGGCGGCATGCGCTGGATTTTTATATGACAGAGCAGGGCCAAAGCTTCAATGATCGAGGTGCAAATCTGGATGATTATTTTTGCTTTGGGCTGCCGGTGATTTCACCTGTTAGTGGCCAGATAGTACGTGCTTCCGACAAACTTCCTGACAACAAGCCAGGTGAGGTGGATGTTAAAAATAACTGGGGAAATTTTATTCTTATTCGTTTGGAGAACGGCCTGCACGTGTTGCTGGCTCACCTGCGCCAACACAGCATTAAGGTGGCAGAGGGTGATCATGTCACACCGGGTGATGAACTAGCGGCTTGTGGTAATTCGGGGCGTTCGCCACAACCGCATGTGCATTTACAAGTACAGCGTGAAGCCAGTTTAGGTAGCCCCACACAACCTTTCCATCTCACCAGCGTTTTGGTCAGCGGTGAGAAAGATCAACAGGAGTATCAATTGGTGGCGCGCCCACAGGAAGGTCACTGTGTGCAAGCGGTAGAAGAGGACGAGCAGCTGTCAGCGCAATTACATTTACCGGTGGGCCGAACGCTACGCTACAAGATTGCTACTTTTGGTGCAGGACAAGAAAAGA
>JAUVNZ010000366.1 GCA_030599435.1 Gammaproteobacteria bacterium
CATCCTGCGTTTCCTGATTCTGTGCCATTGTTTCACGACTACGGTTTTTTTCGTCCTGTACCAGTCGCCAACCCATTAACAATACCAGGCCAACGAGCAGTAACGATCCAGCTGCAGCAGCTATCTGATAAATTGCCCGACCGCTGGAAAGCTTTGTATAACTGGCAACCAGTGTGCGCACCTTATCCAGCAACTGATCACTTTCTTCAAAAATTTGCTGACTGGCTCGTTGTGATACAAACAACTCGGCAGCGTTACCGAGAATACCTTCAACATGGCCATTCATTTCAGCAAACACTTCTTTGGCTTCGCTCATCTTCAGGCGTAAATCGGCCGAGGCGTTTCTTGGTATCGTGCGACGAAGTCTGGCGTCAGTATCTTTAAATAGTTTTGAATCCTTACCAAACTGGGCAGCGGCTACCGCAGCCTCGTTTCCGCCCTGGGCAAATAAATTCACGTCCTTGGCAATACGTTGGCTTAACATGCCCTGGCGACTCGCCCAGTACAGATGTTGTTGGCTCATACCTGAACGGGCACCAATCTCAACAATTTCATCGGATATAGCCAGTAATAACGGGCTCAACTGGTTAATCGCCAACACGTGGTCACGCAATGAAAACAGGGCTTTCTCCTGTTTGAGAATTTGGTCAACCTGCCCACGGACACCTTCCTCGTCGGTTGGCGCCCACATTTGATCAAGCTCCAGCAGAGTCGGCCGAACCTGTGCCGGTGTTGGCTCAATACCCATGGCGCCGCTACCACGCTTGAGCGCACTCACTGTTTGCTCGAATGTGTCGCGAGATTCTTTAAGGGTCTGGAATGATGATTTTTGGCCCTGGACCGCCTCGCGTGCATCTTTCGCAATACGTTGCGATAACATCAAGAGATTACTTGATCGCTCAATGTAGCGCGTGTCTCTTTCTGCCTGGGTAGTATTGAGAAACAATACCCAACCAACCATCATAAGCACACCCACGAAGATCGTGCCAATATTCCGGATACTAAAAAGACGCTCGACCAAATTGCTGCCGACTGTAGTACTGCTTGCTACAGTTTCTGCACCGATTTCATCTGCCGAAAGATCGATTAAATCTTCAGACAGCTCATCAATATCCGTTTTGTCTTTACTAAATAATTTAAATGCCATTTTTGTGCACCTCTATGCCAAATTTCAATACATTATTTAAGAACCGAAAATTCCGGCTTTATAAATTATGTATGGCCAACCCAATTACAAAATCCTAAGTACTAATATTTCTAAACTCCTCATTATCGAGCAATCCCTTCATATCAAAAATAAACCACATGATGTCATCACGAAGAAACCCGCTTGACGAATGGCTCAAGATTGCATCACCTTGTCCAGAAACTGGCTGACGCTCTACTTCTTCATCAAAGTGACGTAGTCCATAAACTTCGTTGACCAGCAAGCCGATCCCAAAACCCTTGTAGTCGACGACCATGACACGAGACCGGTCGCTAAATTTTATTGGTTCTTTATTAAAATAATCAGCCATATCAATAACTGGCACAAGACTTCCGCGAATGTTAGATAATCCCTTGACCCTTTTTTTTGTTTTGGGAACCAGCGTCATCATGGGTATTTGAATTACTTCTGTCACCTGATCCAGCTGTGACACAAAATGCATATCACCAATACGAAAACCCACTCCCGACCAGTACCTGACAGCCTCAACTTCTTCAGGCAGGCCTGGTGAATTGGCCAGGCTGGCCTGTTGCATTTGCTGTAACAGTATTAGCGGATCTTGTGTTTGCATGATTTATATATTTTATAAATAACTGCTTTACAGATTATTAATTTTTTCCATCAGGGCTTTTTCAGATACTGGCTTGACCAGGTAATCAGTCGCGCCCTGACGCAGCCCCCAGGCCTTGTCGGTCTCTTGCCCCTTTGATGAGCAAATAATGACCGGGATTGACTCAGTCTCCGGATCACGGGTGATTGCACGTGTCGCCTCAAAGCCGCTCATGCCCGGCATCACCACATCCATTAAAATCAGATCTGGTTTTTCTGCCTTGGATTTGGCCATTGCCTCTTCACCACTTGAAGCAGTAGAGACATTGAATCCATGTTTGCTAAGAATATCTGTAATCACATGTGCGTCGGTGGGA